>JAAZNT010000359.1 GCA_012798145.1 Thermoanaerobaculaceae bacterium
AGTGTGCCGCCGTCGCCAAAATTCTTTTTTATAAAACTTTTTGATTTAATAAACTTATCCCACTCTGTTTTAAAATCTTCTCCCGAAACAATTAGTTTTACATTGTCTTTTGTCTTTATAAGATAAGAGTCAACGCTTTTCCTTGAAATCATACCAATGGCATTTGCGCAATTAATTTCTTTGATATCTTTAACTATTTTCTGGAAATTTATATCTGAAATATCAACAGAAGAGTCAACTTCAATAAAAGAGTCCGGTATTTTAGAAGATTCCCAAAAACTTCCAGCGCCGTCTAATTCATAAAAAATGCCTTGCCTTTTTACGCATCCCTGCGAGGGTTTAAGTTTGATTTCGACAGTTATTTCGGAAGGATAAGTTTTTCGCAATAAAAATCCCTCAACAAATCCAAACTTTGAAATGTTTTCATTTATCTGGTCAGACGAGAGGGTAAGAAGGTTTTTGCCGGAAAATACAGACAGAGATTGTTTAATAAGATCAGCGTTTGCTCCCTGAACTCCATAAACAGTGATTCTTTGCAAAGAGAAAATAGAAAAAAGGGACATCTCGCTTAAAGTCCCGGAAATCCATCCATACAAAGATAAAGAAATTATAAGAAGGATTGCAAAAGTTATGAAGAATAAAATTTTCTTAGAGTTTTTCTTTATTGGAGGCTGTTTCTTAGCCACATAAGTAAAAGTTGGGTTTAGATTAAAATCTTCAATGTTTCTAATTTGTTGCATCCTGCCAAACCTCCATTTCGTATTCCAGTGCGAATCCTTTTTGCAACGCCATTTCTCTTGCTTCTTCCATCAGGGCAAGGGCGTCTTCAAATTTGGCTCCCTCTTCAGCAATCAAAAAATTGGCGTGTTTCTCGGAAAATTTCACTTTTCCGATTCTTTTTCCTTTGAAGCCAAGTTCTTCAAGAATTTTGCCCGCTGGCAAATTTTGAGGATTTTTAAAAACGCTTCCGCAGGTTCTTTCTCTCCAAGGTTGTGTCAAATCCCTTCTGTTTCTAAACTCCTCAACTTTTTCTTTAATTATGAACTTATCTTCTTTCTTCAAATTTAGAATTGCGCTTTTTACAATCCCCAAATCTTTAATGTTTGTTTTTCGGTAATCCACAAAAACTTGGTTGGGAAGCAATTCCCTTTCTTTTCCGCTGTAATCCAAAATTGAAATTTTTTCTATAAGATCAAAAATCGTTTTTCCAAAAGCGCCTGCATTCATATTAATGCATCCGCCAATCGTTCCGGGGATTAAACAAATCTCTTCCAAACCGCTCAAACTGTTTTCAAAACTTTTATCTGCAAGTTGGGATAAAGTCGTGTCGGCTGAAACCTCTGCCTTTTCTCCGTCAAAAGAAAGTTTTTTTTCAAATCCAAATATATGAAGCACTGCATAATTTAAATCTTTCTCTGAAATCAAAATATTTGTTCCTTTTCCTAAAACCTTGAATGGAATCTTTTCTTCATTTAGAAATCTAATGCATAAAGCCGCCCCTTCCCATTTTGTCGGCTTAATGTAAAACAGGCACTTTCCTCCTATCTGAAGGCGTGTGTATTGAGCGAGAGGTTCATTCTCTCTAAAGATGCAGTCAAAAGACAAAATCGCTTCCTTCACTTTCTTCAAGTTCATCCTTTTCCCTTCAAAAGCGAAATTATTTGAGGACAGACTGATGTTATATTTCCGGCGCCGGCTGTAATGACAAGGTCGTTTTCATTCAATAGAGGAATAATTCTTTGCGGCAAATCCGCAACATTGCTTACATAATGACAGTTTGTGTGTCCAAGTTCCTTAATTCTCTTGTAAAGTGCTTCTCCGCTTATTCCGGGAATAGGTGGTTCAGCCGCGCTGTAAACCTCAGTTATAAACAAAAGATCAGACTGGAGAAGAACTCTTGCAAAAGCGTCTTCAAACGCCTTAAGTCTGGTGAATCTATGAGGTTGAAAAGCGATCACAATTCTTCTGTTTCCAGCCGCTATTCTTGCAGTTTCAAGAAGAGCCCTCACCTCTGAAGGGTGATGGGCATAATCGTCGTAAAAATCTATTTTGTTTTCTCTTCCAATAAACTGGAATCTTCGATCAACTCCGGGAAAAGAAGAAATGGCTTCAGCAGCTTGTTTTAAAGGTATGTCCATTTCAAAAGAGGCTGCTAATGCTGCAATGGCGTTAAGTATGTTGTGGGTTCCCTTTTGCTGTATTTTTACAGTTTCTTTT
Organism: Thermoanaerobaculaceae bacterium; assembly: GCA_012798145.1. Lineage (GTDB taxonomy): Bacteria > Acidobacteriota > UBA4820 > UBA4820 > UBA4820 > UBA4820. The sequence goes on from JAAZNT010000359.1 coordinate 2,218, forward strand.
TCTTTTGAATTCTTCCAAACCCTGAAAGTTTCTCCATTAAGGTCTGTTGAAATTTTTTCACCGCACCAATCCGCTCCCGGCAGGATCCCATAGGTCAAGGTTTTTCGCTTGAATTTTGGGATTGCTTCCCTTGTGTGATAATCGTCTCCGCAGGCAATTACAACGCCGTAAAAGGGTGCTCTGTTTGCAAACTGGATATAAGCGTCTTTAAGAGAATCGATTGTGGGGTAGGTGTCAATGTGTTCATGGTCAATGTTTGTTATTATTGCAAGCGAGGGGAAAAGAAGAAGGAAGCTTCTGTCCGATTCGTCCGCTTCGGCTATCAGCAGATTTGATTTCCCCAACTTTGCTGTTCCTCCGATGCTTGACAATCTTCCTCCAATAATCACAGAGGGGTCGAAATTGAGCGAACTTGCTATATGAGCAATCATTGCGGTTACAGTTGTTTTTCCATGAGAGCCGGCGACTATCACAGAGTCTTTAATCCTTGTCAATTCAGCCAGCATCTCTCCTCTTTGAATGACAGGGATTCCTCTTCTTTTTGCCTCAAGGATTTCAGGATTTCCGAGAGGAACTGCGGAAGAATAAACCACAAGTTCAACATCCTGTATATTAGATGCGGAATGGCCTTTGAAAATTTTTGCTCCCATAGCGCTCAACCGCTCTGTTATGTCTGTCGCTCTTAAATCTGAACCGCTGATTTTGTAGCCCATTGTCAACAAAAATTCTGCTATGCCACTCATTCCTATTCCGGAGACTCCAACAAAATGGATGCGGTTCAATCTTTCAAGTTTCACGCCGCCTCCCTGCTGACATTAAGAAGAAGCCCGATCCCTATGAGCGATGAAATCATTGAAGAGCCTCCATAGGAAATGAGAGGCAAAGGAACTCCCTTAGGCGGGATAATATAAATATTTACTCCTATATGGGCGAGTGCCTGAACAACTATCCAAAAAGTTATTCCAAATGCTATTAAGGAATAATAGGAGTTATCAAGTCTCATTGCCACTTTGAATCCTCTGTATCCAAGGTACAAGAATAGGATAATGAGAACAACGGAACCTATGAATCCCAACTCTTCGGCTATGTTGGCAAAAATGAAGTCGGTGTGGGGAAGGGGCAAGAATAAACGTTTTTGCACTCCGCCTCCAAGACTTTTTCCGACAATTCCTCCGCTTCCTACGGCAATTAGAGATTGCCTTACCTGAAAACCGCTATGCTGTGGATCGCTTTCAGGGTTGCCAACAAGTCTTTGCATTCTGTATGGCTCAAAAAGAACAAGCGCTATTCCAATAATCAAAGCAGGAAGTGCTATTAGGGCTAATTTCTTGAAGGGGATGCCTGCAACGAAAATCATAGAAGTGGCTATTCCTATTATCAAAACGCTCATACCAAAATCTTTTTCAATCAAAATAAGCATAACCATAAGAGACAAAGGAAGCCCTATTTGGAGCAAAGTTTTATTCCACTCGTTTTTTGATTCCTGCCTTTTGCTCAAGAAATATGCGGTAATAAGAATTGCTGTAATCTTTCCGAACTCCGAGGGTTGAATTGAAAAACCTAAAACTTGAATCCATCTGTGTGCTCCGTTGACCTTCGGAAAGAAGAAAACAAGAACCAGAAAGAAAATTTGTGTTAAATATATTGCAGTCAAAAATTTTCTGTTTGAAAGGAAATTAAGCGGAATTTTTGTAATTAAAAACAATAATGATATTCCCACAACAGTGAAAAGCATCTGTCTCCAAAGGAAGTAATTGGGAGTTCCTTTTCTTGTCATAGCGAAAATGAAAGATGCAGAGTAAATAGCGACTATTCCTATAGAAACAAGCAAAAGAGTCAAAGTCAAAATATGTCTGTCAAACCTTGCTTCTTTCATTTTCTTCCTTTCAGAATCCACTCTTTGAATTTTTCGCCCCTATCTTCAAAGTTGTTAAATTCGTCAAAAGATGCGCAGGCAGGGGAAAGCAAAACTATATCGCCCTTTTCGGCTGTTTTGATTTGGTTTTGAACGGCTTCTTTGAGAGTTTTAAAGCATTCAGTTTTTATTTTCCCTTCAAATGTCTTTTGAACTTTATTTCTTGCTGCTCCGAAACATATAACTTTCTTGCATCTTTTTAAAACTTCTTCCTCAAGTTCTTTAAAGTTGGCTCCTTTATCTTTTCCGCCAAGAAGGAGCGTCACATTTTTTTCAAAAGAGAGAAGCGCTTTTTTAACAGAATCTGTGTTTGTAGCTTTTGAATCGTTGTAGAAATCGGCGCCGTTGATAGTTGCAACATACTCAAGGCGGTGGGGGAGAGGTGAGAAAGTTTTAAGAGATTCTCTGATTTTTTCTGATGGAACTCCGTTTAAATATGAAGCAACAGCCGCAGCCATAGCGTTTTCAAGGTTATGAGGACCTTTTACTTTGAGGGCTTTTATTTCAAATAGTTCTTCAGTTTCTTTACTATTCTTTCTCAAAAAGACAGCGCTTCCTTTTATAAACGCTCCTTTACACTTGTGAGGAGCGGAAGAAAAGAAAAATTTCTTTGCTTTTATAAAAGGCTCGTATCTTTTAATTCCATCATCAAATCTGTTAATCACGGCAAAATCAAATCTTGTTTGATTCCTGAAAATATTTATCTTCGCTTTGCAGTAGTCTTCAAATCTTTCATACCTGTCCTGATGGTCGGGAGTCAAATTCAAAAGCACTGCGGTATTTGGCTTAAATGTTTCTATATCCTCAAGCTGAAAAGAAGAGAGTTCAAGAACAAATATAGTGTTCTCATTTGAATCAATAACAGTTTCAGAAAAAGAAATTCCTATGTTTCCTCCCAAACGAACATCTTTGAAGTGAGATTTAAAAATTGAATAAACCATCGAAGTTGTTGTGGTTTTTCCATTTGAGCCGGTAATTGCTACTATCTTACCCTTGCATTGCAAGTAACCAAATTCAATCTCGCTGATTATCTTCTTTTTAAGTTGCTTTGCTTTTTTGATTACTTTATTATCTTTTGAAATCCCCGGGGAAACGATCAAAATATCAACATCTTCCAATATCTTTAGAGATTTGCTCTCCTCAAAAAACTGCGCCTTTTTGCCAATTGCTTTTCTCGCTTCTTTTGACAACTCCGAGAACTTCTTTTTATCTATCGCTATTGTTTCATAGCCTTTTAAAAGTGAAAGTTTTAAGGCGCCCAATCCAGAAAGACCCATTCCGAGAATCGCCGCTCTCATTGGTTCACCCCGATTTCTTTTATCAGATCTTCAACAAGTTTATCAAGAGCGATTGCTCTTGAACCTTTAACTATAATTATCGTTTCTTGATCCATTTTAGATTTAAGAAAATCTTTTCCATCTTTCCAGTCGGAAGAATAACTACAGGGCTTATTTGACTTTTTGAAGGTTTCAAACATTATTTCTGCATCTTTTCCTCCCACGCAAAAAAGAGAGGAGAGAATTTCTGAAGAAAACCGCCCCGTTTCTTTGTGATACTGCTCGCTGTCTTCGCCCAATTCTTTCATTTCTCCCAAAACTGCTATTATCTTTTTTCCCCAAGATTTGGCGCTTTGAAGAAGAGTTTTGACCGCTTCGGGGTTTGAATTGTAGGAGTCGTCGTAGAGAATAGCGCCATTTTTTAGTCTGTAAACGATTCCGCGGTGTGACGATGCGGGCAAATTATTAAGGACTTTTTCGCCTATTTTTATGTCTCCGCTCAAAATAAGAGACAATAAAAACGCCCCTGCAAAATTGTAAATATTTGCTATATTCAAAAAAGGAAGACTTAAGGTGCAACTCTGTTTTCCAAAATCAAAATTCACCTTAAATCCGTCAATTCCCAATCTCTCAACTATTGCAAATCTTAAATCTGAGTGATTTGACATTCCGAAAGAGTGGCTTTCGATATTGAACATCTGCGGAAGTTTGTTCAGATAAGAGTCGTCTTTGTTGTAAATGTAAAATGAAGGAGCAACAAGGTAATTAAGGGCTTTTGATTTTTCTAACAGAACATTGTCAATAGATTTGAGAAATTCAAGATGAACCGGCTTAATTGCAGTGAAAAGAACTATGTTTGGCTTTACTATTTTTGCAAGAGCCTCCATTTCAGAGGGCGTTGAAATTCCCATTTCTAAAACCCAATATTTTGCCTCAAAATCTGCGTTCACTATTGTTTGGGGAACTCCAAGAAGATTGTTCTTGTTGCCTTCGTTTGAGTAGGTTAAATCAATTTCTGACAGGAATTTTGCGCAGAAATCTTTTGTTGTGGTTTTTCCAACAGAGCCGATAATGCCTATAACCCTTCCGCCAAATTTTTCTCTCAGGGATGCGGCAAAATTCTCAATAGTTTTTTCAGGGGACGCCGAATAAACAAGAGCGCATCCTTCGGGTGGGGTTGTTTTTCTTGAAGCAAGAACAACTGAGGCTCCGTTTTCGAAGGCTTTCTCAATATAATCATTTCCGTCAACCTTTTCTCCTTTGACAGCAACAAAAAGGTTTTCGGGAACGACGCTTCTTGAGTCGTAAGATACTCCTTTAAAAATAGCAGAAGAGTTTCCTAAGATATTTGCTTCTCCAATTTTTGCCAACTCTTCAGCCGCAAAATACTTCATTTTTTTAACTCCTTGAGAATTTCCAAAGCTACAGTCGGGTCGTGAAATGGAGTAATGTTGCTTTTAATTGTCTGAGTCCTTTCGTGCCCCTTTCCCGCAATAAGAACTACATCTCCTTTTTCAGCGAGTTCAAAAGATTTTTCTATCGCTTTTCTTCTGTCAAGTTCCTTTATATATTTTTTGGATTCGTTCAATTCCGAAAAAATCCCCGGCTCAATGTCTCTTGCGATATCTTCTGGTTCCTCACTTCTTGAATTATCTGTTGTGAGAATCACAACATCGCTCAATTTTGTTGAGACAGCTCCCATCAAAGGTCTTTTGGTTTTGTCTCTATCTCCCCCGCATCCAAAAATCGTTATAAGTTTGCCCGAAATCAATGGCTTGAGACTGAGCAAAACATTTCTTAATGAATCGTCCGAATGGGCATAATCAACAAAAACATAAAAATCTTGGCCAGCATCAACTCTTTGAAGTCTTCCGGGAACTCCGCCAAAATTTCTTATTCCCTCTTCTATACACTCTTTTTCAATTTTAAATCCGCAGGAAAATGCAACAGCAAACAGAATATTCATAAGGTTGTATTTTCCCGTTAGTTTTGAATCTATTTTCAGTTTGCCCCAAGGCGTGGAAACAATAGCGGCAATGCCGTTTAGACTAATCGAAACATCTTCAGGATAAATGTCTGCGGAAGAGGAAACTCCGACTTTAAATAAACTTCCTTTATTAATCTCAGATGCAACTCTTCTTCCGTATTCATCCTCTATATTGATTACCGAAAAACCATCTTTTTTCAAAAGAGAAAAGATTTTTTTCTTCGCTTCAAAATAATTTTCCATTGTTTTATGAAAATCAAGATGGTCTCTTGTCAAATTTGTGAACCCCACGCTGTCAAACTCAAGAGAAGAAACTCTGTGAAGTTCAAGAGAATGTGAAGATACCTCCATTGCGGCATAGGGAATTTCCGCCTCAGAAATTTTACAGAGCCACTTGTTTATGAAGTCCGCTTCGGGAGTTGTTCTTTGCGCCTCTTTTAATGTCTTTCCGTCGTCGTATTCAATAGTGCTGAGAATTGCTCCTTCGCCACAAAGATTGAAAATTGAGCGCAGTAGGTAAACAATTGTGGTTTTGCCATTTGTGCCGGTTATCCCCACAAGTTTTGGTTTTCTGCCTTTGATTGGATAAAGATATGACGATGCGATAGCGAAAGAAAGCCGTTCATTTTGGCAAACTATCCAAGGAATATTTTTAAACGGGAAATCTTCCAAAGGATCAGAATGAGAAAGAACTGCAACGGCGCCTTTTTCAACCGCTTCTTTTGCGTAGATTCTCCCGTCCTGTTTATATCCTTTAAGGGCAGCAAAAATGTTTAATGGCTCAACCTCTTTGCTGTTGCAGGTTATTCCGCTTATTTCAGCGTTTATGTCTCCATAGAAACTTGAGTATGGAATCACATTCAAAAGGTCGCCAATTGTTGTTTTAAACATTCAGTGACCTCCTTTTGACAAAAGGGCTATTTCGTTCTTGATATAGGGTTCAGGGTCAACATTAAGCCGCTTTAAAGCAAACGCTGTGATTTCAGCAAAGGCGGGGGCGGAAACCGCTCCTCCATAAATTTGTCCAATCGGGTCGTCAACCATTACAAGGGTTACAACTTTCGGATTTTCCGCAGGAGCAAAACCGACAAAATAGGCGATTCTGCCCTTTCTGTTAGAATCCACTTTCTTTCCAAGTTTTTGCGCTGTTCCCGTTTTTCCTGCGACTCGGACATAAGGAATTCTTGCGCTTTTTCCGGTGCCTTCGTCAACAACATTTACCAGCATCTTTGTTACTATTCTTGCCGTTTCTTCGGAAATGACTCTTTCACCTTGCTTACTCTTAGTGTTAAGTTCAAGTTTTGGATTTACCTTAATCCCGCCGTTTGCAATTGTAGCGTATGCAAGAGCAAGTTGAAGCGGAGTCGCTCTCACTTCTTGTCCGAAAGATATTGAAGGGGCGGAAAGGTCAGACCAAGGAGGAACTTTCTTCGGGATTCCTTCGGGTCTTCTGATGAGCCCTTCACTC
>JAAZNT010000021.1 GCA_012798145.1 Thermoanaerobaculaceae bacterium
AAGAGAGCCGGAACAGGCGTCAAGATTGGGATAGGGGTCTTTGATTTTTGGATTTTTCTTTAATATCTCATGAACAACTTTGAAAACAACAGAGACCGTTTTATAAACGGGGTCGTCGGGGCAAACCCTTGCCCCAAATTCAAAAAACGCTTCAAATCTCGCGTCTGTAACCCTCAAAATAGAATGGCCGTATCCCGGAATGATTCTTCCAGATTTTAATGTCTCTTCTGCGTATTCTTTTATTTCCTCCTCTGTCGGAGTTTTTCCATACTTTTCAATTCCTTTAAGAATCCACTTTACAACTTCCTGATTGGCAAGCCCGTGCAAAGGTCCAGCAAGCCCGCAAAGCCCTGCGGAAACTGCGTAAAAAGGATTTGAGAGAGAAGAAGATGCGCACCTGCAAGTGTGAGATGAAACATTTCCCCCCTCGTTGTCGGAGTGGATTACAGCATAAAGGCGAAGAAGATTTTTGAATTCTCCGCTTTTGTCTTCAATCCCGAGCATATTTGCGAAATTGCCTGCCCAATCAAGAGAATAATCGGGTTCTATTCTTTTGCCATCTCTGTATTTTTTTCTGTAAATATAAGCGGCGATCTCTGTCGCCCAAGCAACAATGTTCATTGAATCTTCGTAAACCGGCTCCCAATAAACTTCTTTTTTTATTCCTTCGTTATATTTTTTCGCAAAAAGAGATTCTCTTTCCATTGAAAGTATCGCAGAATTGAGCATTGTCATCGGATGAGAGTCTTTAGGAATTGCGTCTATTACGCTAAAAACATATTTCGGGATTTTTTTCTCTCTTTCTTTCAATTCATTTTGAAAATCAGTCAGTTCTTCTGAAGAGGGAAGTTCGCCTGTAAGAAGAAGCCACAAAACCTCTTCGGGAAGTTTTTTTGACAACTCTTTAATCGGGATTCCCCTTATCAAAAGCCCTTTGTCGGGAAGAATTTCCGATGTGTCGCAGACAAGGACAGGAAGGTCTCGCATCCCTCCAAAAACAGAGCCGATTGTAATATCGCCTATTGTTTTTTGGGAATTTTCTTTGACAAAAGATTTTATTTCATCCCTGTATTGTGGAATTATTTCTTTAAGTTTTTCTTTAAGTTTGCTCATAAAATACTCCCCTCTCTTTGGTTTATTTCAAACAAATACCAATATACTAAAACAACCCCTTTAAGGCAAATATTCTTGTTTTTCTATAAAGTTAAAAATATTAAACCCAAATTTGTCAATAGAACAGATTTTCTTAATGGCTTCCATTAGAAAAGATGGAAGATACCCTATTGAAATTGCTTGGCTTTGCGTAAAGATTTTTTTGGTAAAAATTGAGTTTGTCAAAGTAACAAAAAGGTGATGGAGTTTATAGCGTTAATCAACCTCAATATCGGTAGGCAGTTTGCCTTCGGCGACCTGAAACATAATCAAAAATCTTCTTACAAAAGTTCCTTTTGCAGAATCTTTTTTCTTATGTTTCTGTCAATGGCTTCGCCATTTCCAGCATGCCTCTTTCGTCTTCAATCTCTTTTTAAACATCAAACGAGTGCACCGGCGGTGGGGGGCAATCTGCTGAGTTTATCTTGATTGTTTCTTCGCAGCATTTGCCCTTGAAGGATCTCAAAAGTTCACTGCCGCCTTAAATTCTACGGCTTAAAGCAATTGAAAAATTGCTTCAATTCCTTGAATTTTTGCGGCGGCATTGTTTTCACCCCCTCGTCTTCCTTGCATCTTACCCCCCAGCGCCTATGCGCGCTTATCTTCCATTTTCATTAATCCATCTCTGATTTGTTGTCTGAGATTTCCTATTGACAAATCTGGGTTAAATTTCTAAAAAATTTCTTATCTTTATCCTGTTTTACCCGTCAAAAATTTTACTATTTAGGAATTTACCAAAAACCAACTTTAACATTATGCCCTAACACTCTTGCCGTTAAACCGTCCATAATTGCCCAATAAATGCAGCCCATGCAAAATTCCCTGTCGGGTCAATCAAATTTATTGGGTTGTTTCTTGTGTAGGCGTAACGGTCGTAACTCAGTGAATCCGTGGGTGAGGGTAAAACATTATCAGGCGTTAAGAATCTTCCAATTGTCGGGTTGTAATACCTCGCTTGCATATAAATCAAACCGCTTTCCTCATCACCAAAGTAGATAATAATTTTATAAGTTCCTTAACTTAGCTTGCATCCTAAAATTTCCAAAATTGATAGGATGTCACAAATGTTCCATATAAAGAATGATTTCTCTTGTTCTCTATGCAGAAAGAAGAAAATATCATTCCAGATTTAGTTAAGAAAACCATATCCAATGCGCTAAATGCCATGTGTTCTGCAAAAGGAGTAAGATGCCTTTTCATTATTGCGCCTATCATATTCCCATTTTTAAAAAAACACTCAAAGACAGAAATTTGATAGTTAATTATCTTTTCTTTATCCAGAAGCTTTCTTTCAGAATCATAATCGTAATGAGAGTAAGTTGGAAGAAGAAATAGGAACATGTAGGCAGAAAATTCGTCAACTATCAGTGAAATACAGGTATCAGGTCTAAAATCCTCACTCTTAAAACAACCCAAATAATCTAATATAGTTTCAGTGCGATAAAGTTTGTAGGGGTATTCTTTAAGCAGCCATTTCCCCCTATTTGCATCTTTTAATACTGTGCCACAATACTCCTTTATCTCCTCTTTTGTGTGTGGCCTTTGGAGAAATTGGTATAGGTTGTCCTCTATTGTTTGCCATTTTGCCAGAGAAGTTCTTTCTTTTTCAAACTCTGCTATATAATCAGATTTGAAAGTTTTTTTCCTATGCTTATTTTCTCTTTGCAATTGTTCTAATGCCAAGGAATATAGTTCATTCATTCCTTGTTCATCTCCTGGCAAGTAGGCAATAATTTGGTTATAGCAACTTCCCTTTGGTCTAACCAATGCGAAGGAAGATTTATCATTTTCTACTGCTAAGATTATGTCCTTTTCCCTTTTCCCGACAAAAGGCGTTTCTTCAAAGTAATAATATTCACCTTCAAAGAGCTTGCCATGGGCGAGAATTTTTTTCTTTTTTAAGCATTTGTCTTTATCCTTATCAAATGGCTTAACTTTAACTTTAATTCCGCAATAGTTATCTTTATTTTGGTCGAGAATGTTTTCAATTTCGGCAACACTAAGTCCATAACGAAGCGCTCCAATTGACAAGAGCCAATCAATGGTATTGCTATTAAGATCAAGACCATCTGGAGTGGTTATAGGTATTTTTGATGGTTCATTTGCGTAAATCAAAAGGCCTGCAAAGAAAACCGCTATTGAAAGAAACACAAATTCCTTTACCATCTTTATCCTCCCAACCTAATGGTTTTCTTTATACTCATAGGCTTCAAGAATTTTAAAAGGAAGAATAAAGTGAGCGCCGTAATAACCGTAAAGCCCTGTTGTTAAAAATACTGACCAATTTGATGATATGTCAAAAGGAGATATGTGCCCTCCAATTACGCGGCTTAAACCTCTTGCAGCTGTTTGATGACATGTGCCTGAAATTAAATATTCTGCATTCCCAAAATCTTTCACTACTGCGGGATTTGTTGAATCTACAGAAATATGCTGTAAAAAAGAGATTCCTTTTACCGGCGCTGCCGCAGATATTGCAAGAAGTTCCGCTGAATTACTTGTTTCTCCTGATGCGGCTTTAAACCAAAGTGTAACATCATTATTAGAAACCCGCCCCTCTTTAATCATGTCAATTACTGAAGGACCGCCAAATGTCCCACCACCGCTTGTAAATCTTTCTTTTCCAATCTCAAGCCTACCAACGATAGGAAAATCTTGTTTGGCAAGCTCACCAAGCTGGTTAAGTTGAGATTGTTCTTCAGCAGAAAGCCTGCCTTGGAGCTTTTTGGCTTCAAGTTCTGCTATTTTAACATTTGCCTGCTCTAATGACACACTTTCTGTCTTCCCATTAACCACTCCAGCATTTGTAGCTTTCAACGCCGCTCCTGTCGCCAACGCTGTCACCAAAACATCTCCCAAAACCTGACTGCCTATGGCATTTCCAACCTTTTGAATTAACCATCGTCCGCCGCTTGTCGCGTGTAACGCAACATTGACGCTCTGAGTGACGGCAATATATGACCACTGCCCTGCGCTCCCTAATGGCGCTCCAAGGGCGGTAAGCGCTCCTGATATTGCTCCAGTCACTACCCCAAGAAGAATATTGCCATGATTTATGGCAGCGACAAATCCTCCAGTAAGCGCACCAATCGCCACAAAAGCCCAAAAAGCCGCCCACGCAAAAGTCCCCGTCGGGTCTATTAGATTGATTGGGTTGTTTCTTGTGTAAGCATAACGGTCGTAACTCAGTGAATCCGTGGGTGAAGGTAAAACATTATCAGGCGTTATGAATCTTCCAATTGTCGGATTGTAATACCTCGCTTGCATATAAATCAAACCCGATTCCTCATCACCAAAATGCCCTGTAAATCCATAAGGAAAAGAATCTTCCTCTTCGCCATTGTTGCAATTGCTTGGCTTTTTGCTTGTATGGGCTTTGTCCTTCTGCCCAAATGGCGCATAGCGCTGTTCATAGACAACATTTCCACTCCCATCAAGCAATATTATAGCAGTCCCAAGATGGTCAAACAAGGGGTAATAGGTGGCGCTGCAGGGTGAGGCGGCCTCTCCCACTTCCTGAGCATTTAAAGTAAGGGGGGCTAAAACGAGACCGCCTTGAAAGAGCATA
>JAAZNT010000360.1 GCA_012798145.1 Thermoanaerobaculaceae bacterium
AAAGTTCTAAATGTCGTTGTCGCTTTTTTCATAATGTTATGTCTGGGAGGGGTTTACGCTTGGAGCATAGTTGTTCCAGAATTGATGAAAAATTATGGTTTTTCTGCTTCAAAAAGCCAGTCAATTATGGGAATTTTAATAGGAATTCTTCCCCTCACAATGATTTTTGCTGGAAAGGTTGAAAAAAGAATAGGCACAAAAGCGATAGGATTTATTTCGGCTGGGCTTTTTGTTTTTGGATATTTAATTTCCGGCTTTTCAAAAGGGAACTTTTATTTAATATTTCTTGGAAATGGAATTATGGCAGGAATCTCAACAGGTTTTGGATATCTTGCCGCACTTACATCTCCTGTAAAATGTTTTCCCGAAAAAAAGGGGCTTATGACAGGAATTGCCGTCAGCGGTTTTGGACTTGCAGCCACTGCTTTATCTTTTCTCGTTGAAAATCTTTTAAGATCTGGCAGAGATATTTTGGAAATCATTAGAATAATCGGATTGTCTTACGGAAGCGTGATTTTTATTTCCTCTCTTTTCCTGATCAATTCAAAAACTATGGAATCTGAAAAAGAATTAAGGTTTTTTCAGTTTGTAAAGTCGCCTGAGCTATACCGCCTAATTTTAGGCTTCTTTTTTGGAACATTTGCGGGGCTCTTGGTGGTTGGAAGCCTCAAACCTATAGGCGCCGAGCAGGGGATTGACAACAGAGCGATTATTGTTGCTGTTTCTGTTTTTGCCATAGCAAATTTTTCTGGAAGGATAGCGTGGGGATTTTTAAGCGATTTTACGGGAGCAAGTTTGGCAATTTTTTCTGCCCTTGCGCTTCAAGGCGCTTCAATTTTTTTATTGGGAAAATTACCGCTCTCTTCAATACTTTTCGTAATTCTGTCACTTGTCATAGGTTTTTCATTTGGAGGAAATTTTGTTTTATTTGCTAAAAGGACTGCGGATGTATTTGGAGTAGAAAATCTTGGCGCAATCTACCCGTATGTTTCTTTCGGATACGCATTGGGAGGTATTTTTGGCCCGTTTACTGGAGGTTTTCTATATGACAAGTTCAACAACTTTTTTTATGCTACAACTGTTGCCTCATTGATAAGTTTTTTAGGCGGATTAATTTTTCTGCTTGATTTAATAAAAAGAAAAACTTGTTAAATAAATATTTAAAAAGTATCGCTTGCCTTAATTCTGCATTTGATGTATATTTTCCTTTATGATTTTTTATAAGAAAGGAAAAAAATGAACAAAGAATACATTTTCACATCGGAATCGGTTACAGAAGGTCATCCCGACAAAATAGCAGACCAAATATCAGACGGTGTTCTTGACGCTGTTCTTGCTAAAGATCCAAACGGACATGTCGCCTGCGAAACTCTTGTTACGACAGGGCTGGTTCTCGTTTCTGGAGAAATAACAACAACTACCTATGTTGACATTCCAAGAATTGCGAGAGGAACTTTAAGAGAAATAGGATACACAAAAGGTGATTTCGGAATTGATTATAAAACATGCTCAGTTCTAACCTGCATAGATCCTCAGTCTCCTGATATTAAGATGGGAGTTGACACTGGAGGTGCGGGGGATCAAGGGTTGATGTTTGGTTACGCCTGCGATGAAACAAAAGAATTGATGCCTTTTCCAATTTTTATGGCGCACCGTTTGACTGAAAAACTATCTGAGGTGAGGAAAAAGGGAGAAATTGTCTGGCTTAGACCCGACGGGAAAAGCCAAGTGAGCGTCAAATACATAGATGGACAACCAAAAGAAGTAACAACTGTTGTTCTTGCCGCTCAACATGAACCCGATGTTGAAGAGGAAGAATTAAGAGAAGAACTCACAGAAAAAGTTGTTAAGGCAGTAATTCCAAGCGAGATGCTTCCCAAAGATGTTAAAATCCATATAAATCCAACAGGAAGATTTGTGACAGGTGGACCTCAAGGAGACACAGGTTTGACGGGAAGGAAAATAATAGTTGACACATACGGCGGGATGGGAAGGCACGGAGGAGGCGCATTTTCTGGAAAAGATCCTACAAAAGTTGACAGATCTGCCTGCTATATGGCTCGACACATAGCCAAAAATATAGTTGCGGCAAAACTTGCAAAAAAAGTTGAAGTTCAACTTGCTTATGTCATAGGAGTTGCTGACCCAGTCTCAATTATGGTTGACACATTTGGGACAGGGAGCGTCCCTGAAGCAAAACTTGAAAAAGCGGTTAGACAAATTTTTGCTTTAACTCCGAAGGGAATAATCGACTATCTCAAACTGAAAAGGCCTATTTTTAAAAAGACAGCCGCTTATGGCCACTTTGGAAGAGAAATAGAAGAATTCACTTGGGAAAAAGTTGACAGAGTTAATGACCTTCTTGAAGCAGTTAGATAGGGAGTTAAAATGAATTACGATATAAAAGACAAAAAACTTAAATCAATTGGAAAAGACAGAATTGAATGGGCTGAAAGGCAGATGCCCGTTTTGAGAAAAATCAGAGAAAGGTTTGAAAAAGAAAAGCCCCTCAAAGGGATAAGAATAGCCGCTTGTCTTCATGTTACAACTGAAACTGCAAACCTTATGAGGACGCTTAAATCAGGGGGGGCGGATGTCGCCCTGTGCGCAAGCAACCCTATTTCAACGCAGGATGATGTGGCTGCAAGTTTAGCCCTTGATTTCGGGATTTCTGTATTTTCAATAAAAGGAGAAGACAACGACACCTATTATAGCCACATTGAATCTGTTTTGGATACAAAACCGCACATAACTATGGATGACGGTGCAGACCTCGTATCTACTGCCCACAGCAAAAGAAAAGACATACTTTCCGGGATTGAAGGCGGAACAGAAGAAACAACAACGGGAGTGATACGGCTAAAAGCGATGGCAAAAGACAAAGTTCTTGGATACCCGATTCTTGCTGTAAACGAAGCGATGACAAAACATTTCTTTGACAACAGGTATGGAACAGGGCAGTCAACTATAGATGGGGTCATAAGAGCCACTAATATGCTTGTGGCAGGTTCAACGGTAGTTGTTGCCGGCTACGGCTGGTGCGGAAAAGGTGTCGCTATGAGGGCAAGAGGGCTTGGCGCGCATGTTATTGTTACAGAGATAAATCCCGTTAAAGCAATTGAAGCGATAATGGATGGATTTGAAGTAATGCCTATGGACGACGCTGCAAGAAGGGGAGACCTTTTTATAACAGTTACAGGAAACAAGAATGTAATAAGAAAAGAGCATTTTGAAAAGATGAAAGACGGCGCAATTGTTGCCAACTCTGGCCATTTTAATGTTGAACTTGAGCTTGAAGATGGCCTTTACAAAATGGCTCTTGAGAGAAAAACAGTTAGGAATTTTGTTGAGGGGTTCAAACTTCCGAATGGAAAAACCGTTTATCTTCTTGCAGAAGGAAGATTGGTAAATCTATCTGCGGCTGAAGGCCATCCCGCAATGGTTATGGATATGTCTTTTGCCAATCAATCTCTCGCAGTGGAATGGATTCTAAAAGAAAAGAAAAATCTTCAAAAAGAAGTGTATGTCATCCCTGAAGAAATAGACACAGAAATAGCAAGAATAAAGCTTGAGACTATGGGATATTCTATAGACCAACTCACCGAGGAACAGAAAAAGTATCTTTCCTCCTGGCAGGAAGGGACATAAAAAGTATCGAAAAGGTTTTTAACATTTAATTTTTCGCTTATTAAAGGTTTCTTAATTACAAATCTGGGATAAAAAAAGGCGGGCGCTGCCCGCCTTTTTAATGTAGTTTTACTTCTCAACTAAAATGGACCTTCAGCAGGGCAGTTGTTGTTGTATGTCGTTACCTGATAATACCAGATAGAACTTGGCGATGGGTCGTCTCCAGAATGGTCTGTCCATTGATAATTTGCTGTTCCCTGATCCATATCAACAACATTGCTTCCTACCAAAGGCCAAGTATCTTTTGGAAGAGAAGCGTTGTTGCTTCTTCTAATATTCCAACCGGTCCTTTGATTCGTTTGATTTGGATCCTGCCAATTAAGAGTGTAATTCGTTCCGTCTTTAGTAACAAGATAGAGCCAGCAGGGTTCATCGGGGGGGATACACTGTGAAGGAGGATTAGGTTCTGCTGCAGAGGTGCTTTTTATATCAGCTTCATAAAGGCCATTGCTTGAAAGTGTGAACCAAGGGCTGAAAGGGATAAATGGAGATTTAGCAGGATGGTATTTGATTCTTACTCGCCAGGTATATCTTTGTTTGTCTTCATCTAAAGTTATTGGAACAGTTCTATAGACGGGATTATAATACCAGGAAGTGTCTGCTTGTATTGGATTTACAGAAGGAGAAAAAGTACTTCCCCAAGGAGCAATCTGCCATTCCATTTTTGACCATACCTTACCTATTGGGCTTCTCAATTTTAAACAAAGTCTCAATTTCTGCTCATAAGCATTTCCCCCAACGGGAATTGGGGCAGTTAGGTCATTTCTCATCTGCATGGGTTTAACAGTAACGCCAGCGCCGCCGTTTCCGTAATAGAAAAATGCCATGCCTGTTCCATCTCCTGGGGCGTAATAAGCACCTACGACAATATCTCCGTAGCCGTCGCCGTTCACATCTCCTGCTCCTGAAACATAACCATAACAAGAGTTTTCGCCTGGACCACTTCCGCTCCAAGAATGAGGAGATGATAATCCAGAAGCGCTTCCTAAATATAGGTAAGCTTTTCCTTGGTAGTCGCTAAAGCGGTCAGCGCCGATTAGAACATCTGAAAAACCGTCGCCGTTGACATCGCCAGCGGAAACCGCTGGAAGCCCATAACGACTGTATGTTGTCTCTCCTGTTTTAACCCAAGAAGGGGAGGAAGATAGCCCTGATGGACCTCCAAGGTAAAGATACGCCTTTCCAGTTTCTGAATTATAACCCCATGCTCCAGCTATAACATCTGAATATCCGTCTCCGTTAACATCGCCAGCAGTGGCAATTGCACGGCCAAAATAATTGTTTATACCTTCTCCTGTGGCTACCCATGATGGAGTTAAAGTAAGCCCAGAAGCACTTCCATTGAATAGATAAGCCCTCCCGCTGTTTAAGTTAAATCCGTAAGCGTTGACGAGAACATCAGAATATCCATCGCCGTTGACATCTCCAGCCGTAGCAACCGTTGCTCCAAACATATCCGACATATTTTCTCCGTTTCTAATCCAAGAGGGCGAGGAAGATAAACCAGTTGAACCGCCGCAGTAGAGATATGTCCTTCCAGCACCGGAATTGCATCCAAAAGCGCCGATGATAATGTCAGAATATCCATCTCCATTTACATCTCCTGCGGTGGAAGCGGAAATGCCGAAATAACCTCCTGCAATCTCACCTTCCTTAGTCCACCCTGCTGAAGAAGAAAGCCCAAAAGCACTGCCATAATAAAGATACGCTTTGCCTCTTCCACTATTATAATTGTAAGAACCCACAATCACATCGCTGTATCCGTCTCCGTTTACATCGCCTGCT
>JAAZNT010000361.1 GCA_012798145.1 Thermoanaerobaculaceae bacterium
AGTTAATATCTACCCTATACCACAAAAAATGCCACTACAAAATCGGCAAAAATAAAAAACCAAAAATCATAACTAACTCATTCTCAAAGACTTATATCTTTACCAAAACCAAAAATTAACCCTCATCTGTCAAAGTCAGGTTCAGGGGTCAAATCCTCAATGAACATAAGTTCACCTCCGGTTTGCCCACCTTCGTCTTCCTTGCATCTCACCCCCCAGCGTCTATGTGCACTATCTTCGCAACCCCAACCTGAGATATCGGGATAAATAATCCAAAAATTAAAATGGTGTGCAAATTTCTTCACTTACAAAGTGAAAGATATTTCCCTTTCCAACACCTCTAATATCGCAGTTACAGAGCTTTTGCAGGATTAATTAAATTCCAATGGCGGAATTAGGGTCTATGCTTTTTCTTGACTATTCATTTTGATTTAGGTTATTCTAAGGGTGTCAAGAAAGGAGGAAAGAATGAAAAAAATTGTTTTGATTTTAACTTTGGCGATCTTTTCAATGGTGTGTTTGGCTTCGGGGATTGCAATTCCAGAACAGGGTTCAAAAGCATCGGCGATGGGAAACGCATTTGTGGCGACTGCTGACGACCCAACCGCTCTCTTTTATAATCCAGCCGGGATAGCGTTTCTTGAAGGGTATAAATTTTCTTTTAATACAACCTATATCAATCCTCACATAAAATATAACAGCCCCACAGTAGGAAGCTACACAGAGAGAGCAAAAAATTTCTTTATTCCGTCTTTTTATCTTACAATGCCGCTTACCGAAAAGATTTTCTTCGGTTTTTCTGTTACGGCTCCTTACAACCTTGCAACTGACTGGAGCGACAATTTTCCGGGAAGGTTTGCATCAAGACACGCAAAAATTGTCACTTTCAATTACCAGCCCTCTTTGACATTCAAATTTGACGACCACAACGCTTTAGGAATAAGTTTGAATTATTATGATTCTGAATTAAATCTTATTAGAGCGATTGATACAACAGTTCTGTCAAGTTATGTTCAAGACCTTGCGGGAAACGCTCCTTATACGATTGTTCCCTCAGAAGGGACTATTGACACAAGGGTCAGGGATCAGGCGTTTGGCTTCAACATCGGCTATCTTTATAAAAACAAGCCGTGGTCTTTTGGATTGGTTTACAAAAGCAAGGCGTCTTTTGATTACGAAGGGCATGCTTCTTTTGAAACATCTCCAAGACTTCACAATGGGAACGAGAGCGCTTTCCCCGGATCAGAAGTGAATTTTGAACTTGATTCTGTTCCTGCGGTCATTCAAGCGGGGTTGAGTTACGAAAGCGGAAATTTGCTTACAGAATTTGACTTGCAGTGGACTGACTGGAGTCAGTGGGACAAAACAAATGTTCGCTTTAAAACTCACACTGTAGGCGGGGTTTATGTTTGGGCTGGAGTTCCTCATCTTTACACGACCGTTCCAGTCATAGAAGATGAAATTCTTCCTTTCAAGTGGGAAAACACTATGGCTTATCGTCTTGGTTTCAACTATAAATGGAGCAACAGAACCGAAATAAGATGGGGAATAGTTTATGATGAAGCGCCTGTTCCGGAAGAAACATTAAGCCCTGTTCTTCCCGACAAAGACAGATGGATGTTGACATTTGGAATGGGGCATAAAATGGGCAAATGGCAGATTGACTGGTATTCTCAATATATTCAGTTTAAAAACGGCGACATTACAGCATCAAACATTTACAGATACAATTCAAACGGGCTTTATATTTATCCAATGACCCCCGATGGAAAATACAAAGGAAAAAGTTATCTTTGCGGAGTTCAAATTACCTACAGTTTCTAAATTCTTTTTGAGAAAAAGGCGAGGGGACACATTTTTGTCCCCTCGCGCTTTTAAAGAACTTGACATAGGGTTCTCTTCTTGGTAAAGTAAAAATCCGATGAATTTATTTTTTAGAGGTGATTGATGGCAAGAAAAAGATCAACAGAAACGCCGCCTTATGTTCCAAAGAAGGGTCTCAGTGAAGTGCTTGAAGCAATTCAGGGTCATAAAAAGGGAGATGTGATAACCAAAGAAGAGCTTCACAAAAGGGGAGTCTCTTCTCATCTTGTTTATCCCGCTATGAGCGCATTAAGATTTTTGGGCTTGATTGACGAAAATGGAACTCTTCTTGGCGGGCATGAGGCTTTCGGAAGAGAGAACTCTGACAAAGATTTGCAAAAAGAAATCATCATCAATTCCTACAAAGATTTTTTTGAAGAAGCGAAAATTCCCCTTGCGAGTGAGGAAGAGGTCAAAGCCAAATTTCAGGAAGCTTACAATCTAAGCGAGAAATTGATGAGCTCTTGCTATCCTCTTTTTGCCTATCTTGCAGGCGAGGCGGGAATAGAATTGGTGAAAGAAAAAGAATTACCAAGGTATGAAGAAAAAAAAGGTAAGGAAAGTATTTCTGAATCATCAGGCAAGGAGGAAAAATTGTCGTCAGAAATTTCTGCAGATGAAAAAGAGATGTTTGAAGAGGAAATTGTTGGCAAGCACCGTCATTCGGGTGTTCAAGTTATTGTGACTATTCAGGTGAACAAATACACAACTGAGAAAGACATAATAAGAATGGTAAAAACAGCAAAAAAGGCGATCCATCTTGTCAAAAAATCGGGTGATTCCCATTATTGAGGGAGGCGGTTATGAAAAAAAGCGAAAAAAATTTTTTTGAAAAGGTTCTTGATGCAGTTCCGGGCCTTTCGGGCTACAGGAAAAGAGAAGACAGAAGGACCACAGACAAGAGATTAAGAGAATATCTGGCGGGAAGAATTGACAACGCAAGAAAGAAAATCGCTGATTTAAAGCTTGATTATACAAATGAAGGAAGGTTATCAGAACTTGATAATTTGGGGCGTCTTGAAAGGAAGCTCACAAAAATTGGCGATTCAATTAGATTTGCAAATTACGGCTACTCGGGGCTTTTTGACCAATTGAAGATCAAAGAAGAGGAACTTGATGTTCTTTACAACCACGACCTAAAATTTATTGAAGCGGTTGAAAAACTGGAAAAATCTGTTTCTGAAAAAGGAGAAGGTTTGAAAGAAATAGTTGAAGAGATTGAAACGCTTGTTGAAGAAAGAAAGCAGATTTTTGAATCGCCTGATATTGAGGGGAGGTAAAAATGGCTAAATATATTGAAGTTATTGAATGGTTTGACCCAACCGGAAAAG
>JAAZNT010000362.1 GCA_012798145.1 Thermoanaerobaculaceae bacterium
GAGCAATGACGGTGGAGAAACATTTAGGCCTATAAACGAGGGGCTAACTTATTCCAACCTCTCTGCAAGCACTGGCTGTATTCCCATTCCCGTAACAGCCCTTCATCTTGAAAATGCTTATCTCAACTTCAATTATACTGAAGCGGGAACATTACAGCCAATATTGATCGCAGGCACAGACGGCTTTGGAATTTGGTATAGAACTCCAACATTGGTCAATGTAGGAGGAACAACAGGCTGGGATTGGTCTAATGGGGTATGGATGCCCGCTACAGGAATTCCTTCAAACGCTGTTGTTTATAACTTTACAAGAGAAAAAGGGCTGTCAAACAATTCTATTAAAGCCGCGACAAACAGTGGAGTTTACGCCTCTCAAAACAACCTGAATAATCTCGCAGGAAAGGAATGGTATTCCGCAGGGTTAAATGAAGATGTCAGAGGCATCTGTTTTGGACAATCTTACAAATTCTCCTCATCATCTCCCCACATCCCGGAAGCGCCTCAATCAGGCGTTGCATGGGGAACAACTTGGGGAACAGGTGTAAAGAAAGGAACTGAAGTTCAGAATTTTGGATCGCCTACACCTGAGACAATAAATTGGGAAACAAGAAACGGACAGGGGGCGGGAACTCTTGAAGAGTTGAACAACTGGTCTATAGTCCAACTTTCTTCAGACGGAACTGTTCTTGTGGGAGGAGACAACAAAGGAATTTTCAGAACTCCAGATGAAGGTCTGACATTGTGGTATCCCTCAAACGGGGGAATTGAGAACACTTCAAAAAGAGTAAGAAACCTTGTTGAAGTAGAATCAAACGGCGACATTCTCTGCGCCATTGAAGGCTCTGGCTCAAGTTATGACGGAGGAATTTTCATAAGCGCAGACAATGGATTTAACTGGGCTTGCTTAAGCGCCGGCTTTGACCCCGAAGAACAGAAACTTTCTGACATTGTTTATTCTTCTGGAAATCCTCCTGTTTATTATGCTGGAACTTATGACAAGGGAACTTACGCCGGAACTGTATCGCCTCTCGACCCTCCAACAATAACTTCAATTGATGTCACATCCGGCTCTTCAACCGGCGGAACAACCGTGACAATAACGGGAACAAATTTCAGATGCTCCTGCCCTCAATATTACGATTGCGAACATTTTGGGATTTCTCAAGCGGTGGCATCATTTGGTGGAATTGACGCTGAAACAACATCCTGCTCATCAACCCAACTTGTTGTGACTACCCCTTCTCACCTTGCAGGAACTGTAAATGTAACTGTAAGAAATCCCGACACAAGATCCGCAACTGCGACAAACGCATTTACCTATACCGGCTCTTCTTCAGCCACACTTTATATTTCAAGAAATGAATCAAACAACATTGTTGTAACAACAGACCCAGCAACACCTACGAGAGTATTCAGAGCGACAAATCCTCAATTCACTGGATATGTCAAAGTTGATACCATTTCCTCCGGCAGTTTTACTTATACCGACAATTCAGGTGAAAACGCTTACATTTATTACTATAAAGTTGAATAGAAAACAAAGAGGGGGCTATGGGCACAAAGGGGAGGCACTGCCTCCCCTTATTATTTTCCTTTTAAAATCAATTTAATATCTCTGCTGTCAATAAGTTCCTCAAAAGCCCATTTTGGAGAATGAACCTTAAAATAGTAAAGCCGTGAAATAAAAAGGGTTCTAAGTTCTCTTTTTTTCTTTTTTGATTTTTCTTTCTGCCATAAAATAGAAAGGATTCTTAATCCCAAAATGCCGTAGGGTTCTTTTAAAATTCTCCTTGAAATCTCCTTTTCAAAAATTTTAGCCCTTTCGTCTTTAAGTTCTGTCAGAATCAAATAAATTTTTATTTTGTTCAAAAAATAATTAAAAATTGTTTCTTTAGAAAAAATTATTTTGAGAATTTCATTTGCTTCTCTTATATTATTATTTCTAATGGAATTTTCAAGAGAGAAAAAAAGATAGTCGGGCTTTAATCTTTCTGAAATGTTTTCATAATTAGTTTTGTCATATCCAATTCTTTTCTCTTCCAGATATTTGAATAAAATTTCTAAAAAAATATCTATAGGTTTATTTTCGGACGTTTCTTTAAGATATTCTTTTATTTTGTTTTCCATAATAAAATTTTGAGCCTCTTTCTTTTCATTAAAAAGAATATAAATTTTTAATATTTCAATAATGGTGCCTTTAAAGACAATTCCATTATTAATGCTTCTCGATGTTTCTAAAGATTTCCTACCAAAACTCAGGGCGCTATTTAAATCAAGAGTTAAAAAACAAGATTCAATTAAAGCATCAAGCGATATCGCTTCAACGAATTTATTTCCAAATCTTTTGCAATTGTCAACATTTCTTAACAATCTCTCTTTTGCTTTAGAGATTTCTCCCAGCGCAAGCTCAACAATTGCATTCAGTTGGCTAACTAATAAAATTAAATTCCTTTGGCCAATTGTTTTTGCAAAATACTTTGCTTTTTTTACCCATTTTAAAGATTTTTTATAATCTCCATTATCATAAAAAATCGAAGATATATTAGCAGCAATGGGTGCTATTTGAGGAAGGAGCTTTAATTTCGTTGCTCTTTTAAACCCATTATAAAAAGCCGAAAGCGCATCATTAGTTTTCCCCTGATATTTGTAATTAAGGCCTATATTAAACACAGCTGTTACTTTAAAAATTGCAATCCCTTTTGATTCTGGCAGTTTCAAGCATTTTTCAAGCGTTTCTTTCGCTTTTTCAAATTCCCCCAATGGACCATAAAACCCTCCCGCTTTGTTCACATAAATTTCTGCTAAAAACTCCGTTTCTTTATGAAATGTGGCTAAATTCTCCGCCTTTTCAAAAAGGCTCTCTGCTTTTTTGAAATCAGATTTAATAATTGCCCATTTTATTTTAAAAAGCAAAAATTGGAGAGTTTCTTGAATATTTAAAGGTAATACTTCGCTTTCTATATTTTTTATTAATTTTTCTTCGTCTTCTCTTTTTCCAAGGTTGCTATAAATTTTTATCAATTTGAAAGCACAATCAATGTTCTCTTTTTTTATTCCTTCACTGCAAATCTCTTCAAAATAATTCATCGCAGTAACATTGTCATATCTTGAAAAAGCATCATAAGCACATTTTTTGTTATAGAAATTAGCCTTCTCCTTATCACCGGCGCCTTTAAAGTGATTTGCAATAATTTGCCAAACCTTACCGCTTTCTGAAGACTCTTTTTCAAGAAATTGGGCGCATTTCAAATGTATTTCTTTTTTCAAAGAGAATGGGGCTCTTTCATAAACAGCATCCCTCAAAAAGCCGTCCTTAAATTTGAAATATTTTCTTTCCCCCCAACTGTCTTTAACAAAAATTTCTTTACCAACCAAGTCGTTAAGTATTTTAAGCAAATACTCTCTATCTTTTGAAGTAGTATGTGAAAGCAAAAAAAGTGAAACGGAATATCCAAGCACTGAGGCATATTGAACTATTTCTCTCTCTTCTTTCAAGAGGGAATCCACTTTCTTTAGATATATTTCTTCAAGACTTTCAGGGATCTGCGTTTTGAAAAGTCTGTCTTCATCCACATAAAAGTTTTCGCCTTCTTTTTTTATAACCCCTTCATTTTTTAGCATATCTATAATTGCGTTTATGTATTTCGGATTTCCTGAAGATTTTGAGCGGAAAAACTTGATTGTAGATGAAGAAATCTGCTTCAGTTTTATATTGTTTTCGAGATATTTAAGTTCTCCTTCTTCCGAGAATGGCTTTAGTTCAAGAACTTCAAATAAATTAAATATCCTTGATAAATTTTCATCTATTCCCCTTGAAGTTGCGGCAAATTTAATGTTTTTCCATTTTCCTCCTTGAAACAGAAAGTTCAAAAATTCAAGCGAAGTGGGATCGCTGTTTTCAATGTTGTCCGCAAGAATCACCCTTTCTCCGCAACTATTAAGCAGATTTTCTGTAAGAGCAAAAGTTAAATCCTTCCTATCCTTCGGAGAAAGGTTTTTTGTCGCATCCGCTTCTTCCTGCTCCAAACCTAAAACAGGGTTTAAAAGATGTGAAAATTCTTTCATCTCATTAGAAAGGTTATCTTTTGCCAATTTCTTGACGGTTTCAGCCGTATCTTCTTTTTTAGCGCCGATTATGCTTCTTAAAGTTCCCTTCCACAAAGAAAAAGCCCTTGTCTTATGATATGGCGCCAAAAAGACTCTTGTTACTGGAATTTTTAATTTCTCTGATTCTTCTTTAGCATATTCTATAAGCGTTGTTTTACCAAGCCCAGCGCCTCCCAAAATTAGCAGGGGAGCGTTGTTATGGATAAGCAGTTCCTTAATCTTCTTTAACTCTTCTTCTCTTTCAATTAAACTGCTTCTTTCAACCGCTACTTCTTTTCTATAAAGTTGCAAAGGTTCAAATATTGCAACCTCCTTTTCTTTCCCCTTAAGAAAGGCCGGAGGGAGTTCTTTGAACATTATTTCTGATGATGCTTTTTCCATTGACGCTTTATCGCAAACAATTTGCCCGAACTCGGCTTTTTGCATAAGGCGAGCCGCTGTGTTTATGCCGTCTCCCATAACTGTAAATTCTCTTCTAAATGGCGAACCAACTGGACCAGTAAAAAGGTAAGATGTGGTAATCCCCATTTTAAAAGAAAGTTCTCCTTTAAATTGGTTATTTTGTTTGATATCAATAGCACATCTTAAAGCCATTTCTTCTTTTTTTTCTATTGCGTAAGGGCTTCCAAAAAGAATTACCGCTTTCATCCCTTTATCGCCCATATCAATTTTGTTAAGAATTCCCCCGTAATTTTTTGATGAGGAAAGCAAATAGCAATAAAGAGCATTTATCTTTTTATAAAATTCATCATAATTTTTTCCCAAAATATATTTTTCAAATCCTCTGAAAGATAAAAAAACAACAGAAGAACTTCTGTGTTCTCCCAAAACTCCCTCTCCAGCGCGATCTACCAAATATGAGGGAAGCATTTTTTTTAGTTTGTCTTCAATTGCGAAATTATTTTCAATTTTAAGATTCTTCTTATCTCTTGATTTATCGCTAACTATTTCTAAATCAGACAACTTCCCGAATTTATTATCTTTCAAAGATATTTTGTCTTTGAATCTTTTGACAATCTTTGGATGAAGGATAATTTCGCCCTTTTCAGCATTGTGCTCCGCCTCGGCAGATTCATCAAGAGGAATTCCAGCGGCAAAATAGTCATATTCGCTATTTTCCTCTCCAACTATTCCCAAAAGAGTCTCGCCAGAAGATACTCCAATCTTCATAGATAAAGAAAATTTTTCTTCTCCTATCCATATTTCTGAAAAATCTTTCATTTTGTTCATCATTTCAGAAGCGCAAAGGAGAGCATTTTCACTATTGTTCTCTGAAAAGAAAAGAGTCATTGCATCGCCTCCAAAACGAAGAACATCGCCCCCATAATCCTCTGCGATTTCTATCATTTCGGTGAAATATTGATTTAGTAAAAGCGTTAACCTCTCTGAGCCTTCTTTCCCTATTTTGCTCAACTTTTCAGTAAGAGGAGTAAAGCCCGCCACATCACAAAAAAGGATCATCCCCCTTTTTAGGCAGAAATTTCTTCCCTCTGATGCAAGATTTAAAACCTCTTTTGGTAAAAAAACTCTCAATCCTGCCATTGAATAAGTATAATCCCAAATTTGTCATTAAGAAAACTTTAACAAACGATTAGAGATTGGTTAGGGGAAATGGAAGATAAGTGCACATAGGCGCTGGGGGGTGAGATGCAAGGAAGACGAGGGAGTGGAAACGGAGGCGACCTTGTGGTCGTTGAGTATTCCATCCCCCGAAGTCTGACGCTGCAGATTACCCCC
>JAAZNT010000363.1 GCA_012798145.1 Thermoanaerobaculaceae bacterium
AATTTATTCTTTTTCCGTATTTCTTCTTTTTCTTCCTTATTTTTGGTCAATTACTTATGAACCTTATGAGAAGTGGGTTGTTAGAAAGTTTCCCGCCAAAGAATGTTTATTTATTAAAGACAACCGAATTGAAGGAAACTTGCTTCACAAATATGAAGACGGTGGCTTTCTTGAAAATTCTCTTTATCCTTCTTGCAAAGTTTATTTTGATGGAAGGTATTTTGATTTTCTTCCTTTTTATAAGGAATATGTTGATGCGATTAGGGGAGGAGTAAAATCATTCCTTGCGTTTTCTGAAAAGTATCCTTTTGAGATCGCTGTCCTGCCTTATTCATTTATTCCTAATTATAAAGATCCAGAAAACGGGTTGAAGAGAAGTGGTTTTATTTTCATCTTTCCAAAAAAAAAGTGGGCTCCTGTTTTTTATGGTCCTTATGGGGCGGTTTTTCTGAAGAGGACGCCAAAAAATGAGAAGGTTATTGAAAAATATGAATATAAAATTCTGTTTCCCTACGATAAAGATTTTATTTCGCTTTCAATAAGAAAAGGGGAAATTAAAGAAGAGGTTTTAAAAGAAGAAATTGAGAGAGCGTTTAAAACAGATGCAAAATTTTTAAGAGAATAGGATGATTAAAGACCATTACGATGTAATAAGAAAAAATAAAATTGCTTTCTGGTGGTTTCTTGGAAGAAGAGACCTTTTTAAGAAAATTCTTGGAAAAGAAATCAAAACAAAAGTTGCTATGGGAGTAGATATCGGCTGTGGGCCTGCGACAAATGAGTCTTTATACCCCTATTTTTCGGATAACTGGATTTCACTTGACCATAGCAAAAAATCTTTTGAGGATTGGGAAAAAAATGGTTCTCTCCCTCTTATTGCCGACATAATTTCAATTCCGCTTAAAGTTAAATCGGCAGATTTGTGCTTTCTGCTTGATGTTCTTGAACACCTTGAAAATGAATCTAAGGCGCTTCAAGAGATAAATAAAATAATCAAAAACGGGGGCTATCTTCTTATTTCAGTTCCCGCTTTTAAAATTTTGTGGTCTTTTCACGACGAGCAGGCGGGGCATAAAAAAAGATACAGAGGAAAAGAACTTGAAAGAATTTCAGAAGAAAACGGATTTGAAGTTGTAAGGAGTTTATATTTCAACTCCTTTTTGTTTCTTCCGATTTTGATTATTAGGAAAATATTAAGGATATCTTCAAAAGGAAAAAACACTCTTGAGATAAATCTTTCGCCAAAATTTCTTGATAAAGTCCTATATCTAATTTTAAAAATTGAGAATTTTATAAACTTGAATATTATCAAGATTCCTTTCGGGACAAGTTTTGTCGTTTTGTTGAGGAAAAAATGATTGAAAAAGATTTTTTTGTCTGTCCGTTGTGCAAAGACAAATTGGAAAAAAAAGAAGACAGGTTGTTGTGCCTAAAATGCAACAAAGAATATAAAATTTTAAACAGCGTCTATGATTTTTCAAATTTAGAGTTGAGCGAAGAGACAAAAAAAACAGTTGAGCAGTTTGGAAAGTCTTGGGAAATTTTTAGCCATATTGAGGATTATCACAAAAAACAGTTTCTTGAATGGATTTATCCTCTGAAGGAAGAAGATTTCAAAGAAAAGATAGTCCTTGAGGCGGGGTGTGGCAAAGGCAGGCATAGTGTTATAGTTTCTTCGTTCAAGGTCAAACATCTTTTTGCGGTTGATTTGAGTGAAGCAATATTTGTTGCTGAAAAAAATTTCTCTTTCTTCTTGGAAAAATCATCTCCTTCACTTTCAACAGAAGCAAAAATAAAT
This sequence comes from Thermoanaerobaculaceae bacterium, assembly GCA_012798145.1. Lineage (GTDB taxonomy): Bacteria > Acidobacteriota > UBA4820 > UBA4820 > UBA4820 > UBA4820. The sequence goes on from JAAZNT010000363.1 coordinate 1,799, forward strand.
GAGGTTACCAAAAGCGGTAACCTCCCCCAAACCCATCCTGAAAGGAGGGGAGAAATTTTGCCGATCACCTTTGTCCGCTCTGACTTAAAGAAACTTCCTTTTGGTGACAATTCCTTTGATGTAGTTTTTTGCGTAGGCGTTTTGCACCACATAGACAATATTGAAGAGGCGCTTCTGGAGTTGTGGAGAGTTTTAAAACCGCAAGGCAGACTTGTTTTGTGGGTTTATGGAAAAGAGGGAAATTTCTGGATTATCTATTTTATAAACCCGTTAAGAAAATTTATCACATCAAGAATTCCAACAAAAATTTTGAGGATTTTTTCTTTTCCGTTGACGCTTTCTTTATTCCTGCTATTAAAAACAATTTATGGACCTATCACAAATTGGGGGAAAAAAGAATCTTTTCTTTATTACTCCTCATATCTTGGTTCAATTTCTCCATTTCCTTTAAAAGAAATTGACAACATCGTTGTTGACCATCTTTGCCCCTCAATTGCATATTACCTTTCCAAAGAAGATATTGAAAAAATGATAATGCCCTTAAATCCATCAGAATTTAAATTACGATGGCACCATAAAAATTCGTGGAATGTGCTTATAAAGAAATAGAGTAAAGTTTTGTGCTTTAGAAAAGGTTTCACAAGAAAAGCAACCAAAGTTATCTTTTTAATAATCCCAAATTTGTCAATAGAATAGATTTTTCTAACGACTTTCATCAGATCCCCCTCGCCTTTCAGGAGAGGGCAGGGGTGAGGTTACCGCTTTCCCCCCCTCGCCTATCAGGAGAGGGCAGGGTGAGGTTACCGCTTAAAAACGCAGTCACTGCGATTTTTTCTTCGCAACAACCTCCCCCTTGTCATCCTGAACGCTCCTTTGAAGCAATTGCCCCTGAAGGATCTCCCCACTTCGAAGCGACAAGATTCTTCAAGGGTCAAGAA
>JAAZNT010000364.1 GCA_012798145.1 Thermoanaerobaculaceae bacterium
GCGCCATCATTATTTGGCAAATTAAGTTTTGGAGATTTTTCTTTGACCGCTTTCTGGGGATACAGGAAAAAAGGCGAGCCGTATGCTCCTTGGGGCGATGTTTACGGAGACAACAACAACTGGGTGAAAGACGAAAGAGCACAAATATCCGCCTCTTTTGTTCACTCGTTTTCTGATTCCTTCTCTATTTCCTCCAAAGCGGCTTATGATGACTATTCATATTTTGAAAATGACACTTATGCTGACACCAAATTTTTTCCAAACTCTATCGGCTACTTCTGGAACGATTCTATGAAAGCAAGGAGAGCTTCCGCAGAAGTAAGCGCTCTTTGGAATCTTGCCAAATCAAAGTATATTTTTGGAGCTTATTATAAAAGAGAAAAACTTTATGATGTTGTTTCAGAAGAATCAATTCCACAAGGCAAATCATTCTTGGAGAGAGCGGACTCTTTGTCCCAAAGGGCTTATGCAATTTACTCTATGGGAGAGTGGAAGATTTCTAAAACTATCTTATCCATTGCAGGAAACTATGTAAAATACAACTACACAAATGGGGAATTTTTATATAGAGGAAGTTTCATCTATCCCTTTTCAGAGAAAGTCTTGTTAAAAATTGTCGCAGGAAAAGGTTTTAGAGTTCCTTCCTATTACGAATACGAATACTCCGACTCAATTTCCACTCTTAACAACCCTGCTTTAAAAAGCGAAACATCTCCATCAATTGAAATGGCTTTGACATTCAACCCCTCTTTGACACAAAGCTACACTTTTTCCCTTTTTAAGCAGGATGTTTCTGATATGATTACTCCAGTTACGATTAAAGACCCTTCACAAATAGAAGGGAATGTAATTCCAGCGGGAAGCAATCCAAATGATTTCATTGGCTTTCTTCAATATCAGAATGTTGACAAAGTTCACATTAAAGGAGCAAGTTTCTCGGGGAAATGGTTTATGACAGAGGGAATTTCAATCTATTCAAGCCTTTCTTACCAAGACTCAAAAAAGGAAACTCAATCTTCTTTGAAAATTAGGCAATCGGGCTCTCCAAGATGGACTGGAAACGCAGGGGCAATATACGAAAGCGAAAAGATTTTTGCCTCTTTGGCATTTTCCTATATCGGCAGCTTCTTGACATCAGAAGGACATCCTTTCCCCCCCTATAAAATCACGAGCAGTTGGAGCGGTAGATTTCACTTTGGAGTAAAGAATTTCTTTAGCCCAAAGATGAAGTTGACACTGACAGTTATCAACCCCTTTGACTTTAAAGGTAGAGTTCCTTTATCACCTGTTTTTGTTCCTTCAGAAGGAAGAAGAAGCAACAGGAGCGCAGTGCTGTCTTTGGTGTATGACTTTTAACGTTCTTGGTTTCGGAAAGAAATATTAAGATGATTTGCAGACATTTGAAAAATTTTTTTGGTTTATCACTTCTTTTTATTGCACTTTTTTCTTTGTCTTGCGATAAACTCGCAACTCCCATAAAGGAAATAAAAAGCAACCCGGAAAAATATGAAAACAAAAGCGTCTTTATTTCTGGAAGGGTCATTTCTTCTCAGAAAATTTCCCCTAAAGAAAAAGAGGGCTCTTACATTATTGATGACGGAACCGACCAAATTAAAGTTATAACGACCAAATCTATTCCCGAAGTAGGAAAGAAAGTTTTTATCAAAGGAACGGTTTCAAGCAATTTCGTTCTTTTTGGTAAGCATTTCGGAATTGCAGTCAAGGAAGATTGATCAATTTCTGCTGTTTTTGAGATATTATTTTGTTGAATTGCTCTGCGGGAATAAAAACGCAAAATAGTGCGTTTATAAGTTGTTAATTGATTTAGTATTAAAAAAAGAAAGGAGAAACAAATGTGCGAAAACGAACAAACTCAAAGACTTCCATTGATAGGAGAAAAAGCGCCCTCTTTTTCAGCAACAACCACGCAGGGAAAGGTTAATTTTCCAGATGACTACAAAGGCAAATGGGTCATTCTCTTCAGCCACCCCGCAGATTTCACACCCGTCTGCACCACCGAATTTATGACCTTCGCCACTATGCTTCCCGAATTTGAA
>JAAZNT010000365.1 GCA_012798145.1 Thermoanaerobaculaceae bacterium
AAGTTGGATTGAGCGAAAAAGAGGTTTACGATTTCGTTCAGAAAAAAATTGCAGAAAAGGGAACAACACCAAGTTTTGAAACTCTTGTTTTCTCTGGAGACAGAGGAGACGGAATGGGACACGGACAGGCGACAGAAAATAAAATTATGGAGGGGGATCTCCTCCATGTTGATATGGGCGTTTTCTACAACGGCTATGCTTCAGACCTTCAAAGGACCTGGTATTTTTTGAGGAAAGGAGAAACAGCCCCGCCTGAAGAAGCGATAAAAGGGTTCAACACAATAAGGGATGCGATAATTGAAAGCGGAAATGCGTTAAAGCCCGGTGCAAAAGGTTTTGACATAGACACAATATCAAGAAACAAAGTCGTTTCATCTGGCTATCCTGAATAGCCTCACGCCTTGGGGCATCAACTTGGAAGATTTGTTCACGACGGAGGCGCTCTTTTAGGTCCAAACTGGGCGAGATATAAAAATACTCCTTTTATGGAACTGAAAGAGGGGCAGGTTTTTACTTTAGAACCCTCATTAAGCGTAAAGGGATTTGGAGCAATTGGAATAGAAGAGGATGTGATTGTAACAAAAGAAGGAGCGAAATATATATCAAATCTTCAAAAAGAACTTTGGCTTGTAGGTCAATAGTTAGTTAAAGAAGGATTTGGATTTGAAAATAAATCTCGTTCACGACTGGCTGGTTGACTTCGGAGGCGCGGAAAAGGTTCTTGAAACTTTAGTTGAAGTTTTCGATCCTAAAAAAATTTACACTCTTTTTTTTGATGAAAAGAATTTTAAAGAGTCTCCCATTTCAAAAAAAGAAATTGTTACTTCTTTTCTTAACAAAAATTTCGTTAAGAAAAGATACAGAAATTTTCTTCCCTTTTTCCCCTTTGCTATAGAACAGTTTGATGTTGATGAATCTGATGTCTTGATTTCCTCATCTCACTGCGTCGCAAAAGGAATAATGCCGAAAACAAACCAACTTCATATCTGCTACTGTCACACACCTCTGAGATACGCGTGGGATCAAAGTTACGACTATTTGAAACTTCTCAAACTTGACAGGGGGCTCAAAAGTATTTTTGTCAAGGCAGTTTTGCACTATTTGAGAATTTGGGATGAAACTTCATCAAAAAGGGTTGACCATTTTGTATCAAACTCCAATTTTGTGGGCGAAAGGATAAGAAAATTTTACAAAAGAGAAAGCACAACAATTTATCCGCCTTGCGATGTTGAGCCGCCAAAAGAGGAGATTAAAAAAGGAGAACATTTTGTTTTCGCTTCTCGTCTTGTCCATTACAAAAGGGCAGACCTTGTTGTTGAAGTTTTCAAGGATTTAAAAATTCCACTCAAGATAATCGGAGACGGGCCTCAATACAAGGAACTTAAAGAAAAATCTTCCTCAAACATAATTTTCTTGGGACATTTAAAAAAGGAAGAATTAAGAAGAGAAATAGCGTCGGCAAGAGCGCTTATTTTTCCTCCTCTGGAGGATTTCGGGATCCTTCCAGTTGAGGCGCAGTCTCTTCTTACTCCTGTAATTGCTTTGAAGAAAGGCGGCTCTCTTGAAACAGTTGTTTCTTCTAAAAGCGGCGATTATTCAAACGCAACCGGAGTTTTCTTTGAACAGCAGGATAAAGACTCATTGGAAAAAGCAGTTAAAGAATTTTTGAATGTTGAAAAAAAATTCACCAAAGAAGCGCTTTTAAAAAATTCTAAAAGGTTCTCCAAAGATAGATTTATAAAAGAAATTTCCCAGTTCGTGAAACAGAAATATGAAGAAAAAAATTCTCTTTGTTGACCAAAATTCTTCTCTTGGGGGCGGTCAGAGAGTTTTATTGGACCTAATGAAATTTTCTTTAGAGATGGGGCATAATCCCTTTTTGATGCTTCCTTCTGAGGGATATGTAACGGAGCAGGCGAAAGCATTAAATATTCCCTTTTCTATTTTTCCTTTTCCTAATATGACAGCGGGAAAAAAGAATTTTATTGAAAAATTTTTTTATCCCTTTCACTCATTTAGAAGCGCAAATAAAATTGAAGAGTATGCGTTTCTTAATGAAATAGATATAATTTTTGCAAACGGTCCAAGAATTTTTCTTCCCTGCGTTATCGCAGGAAAAAGAATTGGAAAGCCAGTCCATCTTCAACTTCACCTGCTTTTTTAAAAAGGGGCGGAGAAAAAACTGATTGAAATTTTGCTCAGAACAAAAAGCGTGAAAAGCGCAGTGGCTTGTTCCAAAAAAGTTTATGAGCCGTTCAAAGATATTTTCCCGCAAAAAATGAAAGTGATTCCATACTGGGTGAGTCCGCCTTTTCTGAACGAAAAAAATAGAAGAGAGGAGTTGAGAAAAAAATACAATCTTTCTGAAAGCAACATTGCGATAGGTGTTATAGGAAGAATTTCACCCACCAAGGGACAGGTTTTTTGTTTGGAATCGCTTTTCCCCCTTCTTCAGGACAAGAAAGAGGTTGTTCTCTTTTTTGGCGGCTCTTCAGATTTTGAAAATCCTCAAGAAGAGAAAATTTTAAAAAGCAAAGCGGAGGAAAGTTCTTTTTCTGAAAGAATAAAAATACTCGGAGCAGTTGAAGGGCTTGATTTTTATGACGCTTTAGACATATTGATTGTCCCTTCTCTTTGGGAGGAGCCGTTCGGTCTTGTAGCTGTTGAGGGAATGGCGAGAGAACTTCCACTCGTTGTGACAAGAAGCGGGGCTCTTGCAGAAACAGTTTTGGACGGAGAAACAGGTTTTGTCGTTGAAAAAGATAAA
>JAAZNT010000366.1 GCA_012798145.1 Thermoanaerobaculaceae bacterium
GCGGCTTTTTATTTCTTTTTAGATAAGGTGAAAGAAGTTTTTCACCAAATTTCTTCGCTTTTTGGCTTGAGTCGCTATCTGTTCCATCCATATTTTTGGGATAACCAACGACAACGGTTGAAACATTTTCTTTGTCTATTATCTGCCTCAATTTATAAAGCACCCCCTTTAAAGATTCAACCCTCAAAGTGGGAAGCGGAGTAGCAATGGTTTTTGTATCATCGCTGATCGCAACCCCAACTTTTTTGGTTCCCCAATCTATTCCAAGAATTTTAGTTGTCATTCCTCACAACATCCTTTTCTGGAGTTAAAAGAATGACGGTGGGAAGCCCGCCTATTTTAAACAATTTTGTAAGTTCCTTTGTTTCATCGCTCTCCAAAGTAAAATCTGCCTTTGCAGGAATTATTCTTGAGAAAATGTTGCCAGCTTCCTGAGATGGCCAAGTTTTTTTCTCCAATTCAACGCAGGCGACGCACCAATCTGCCCTGAAATCAATTAAAAGCGGCTTATTCTCTTTCAATGCTTTTTCTGCGGCGGAAACCAAATCTTTTTCAAAGATTGACTCCTTTGATACTGTTTCTTCTTTTAAAGGAACAATAAGAATAACAAAAAGAAACAACGCCACAGTTAACAGCGAGCCAACTATTCTAAAAGGCACAGAAAGGAAATGGCGATTTGCTCCAAAAAAGAGAAAAGCGATAGCTAGACCTATCAAAAATCCTGAAAAAAGAAAGAAATACTCCTTTTGGATATATGTTGCGGCGAAATAAAAACTTCCGCCGAATATTAGGCAGCCGAAAATAACTTTGACAAAATCCATCCAAGAGCCAGATTTTGGCAAAGATGAGAGAATTCCAGAAAATGTTCCTATGACAATGAATAGAACTCCCATTCCAAGAGCAAATGAAAAAAGATAGACAAAACCCAACACCATTGAGCCAAGCGAAGCAACAATTACAAGAATTGCGAGAAGAAGGGGACCTATGCATGGGCTTGCTACAAGTCCGGACAACGCTCCAATAAGAAATGCGCCAAGGTACCCTCTGCCTTTCTTTTTTCCTTCTTCTATTTTTGAGGCAAATTTTGAAGGCATTGCGATTTCAAAAAGACCGAGCATCGAAAGCCCCAAAATAGCAAAGATAATAGCCACAGAAATACCGACTACAGGTTTTTGTGTCAAACTTCCAAAAGAAACCCCGAGGAAAGAAGATGCCACTCCGAAAGAGGAATAGACAATTGCAAGCCCCAAAACAAAGAAAAGTGACAACAAAAACCCGGAGAGTTTTCCTTTTCCTTGCGACTTACTTCCTATGTAAGCAATGGTTATCGGTATTATTGGGTAAACGCAGGGAGTAAGCGAAGAGAGAAAACCGAAAAAGAACGCGACAAGAATAGCAAGCAAAATGTTTTCTTTTGCCATTTTTGAGAATAAGTTCTCTTTTTCTTTTTCTCCCTTTTCCAACCCTTCAAACCATTTCCTGAATTCTTCAGGAGATTTAAATCCTACAAACCTTCCCTTTTCCGAAAAAGAGCCAAAAATATCATAATTTTTTTTGTTATCACTATTTTTTGAAATGGTTTGCTGAACTTCTTTTGAACTTTGATTTTGCGTTTCTGTTTCCTTTTTCGCCTCTTTTGCTTTCAATTCAAAATCAACTTTTGTCGTTGTCGGCATAAAGCAAACTTTGTCGCCAAAATCTTGGCAGCCCTGCCATTTAACTTTGATTATTCCCTTTGTTGAATCTTTAGCATCTACCAAGCTTGCTTTGATTATGATTGGGATATCTCCCCTGTAAACGGGAAAATCTTCCTCAATTTCCGGTTTAGGGTAAGAAATATTCTCAACCTTTAATTTGGGACACTCAACCTCCACTGCAAGCTCTTTCCCGCCATAAATGTGATATTGTTGGGGGACAGATATTGTGAGGATTATTTCTCCAGCATCGCCCGAAGAAAAAACTTCTGGCTTCTGTTCCACTTTAAAAGTTAGCGTAGGAGGAGTTGGGGCGGATAGATTTGTTGAAGTTTCTCTACCTGTTACAGCAATTAGCATCAAACAAAAGGCTAAAAACAATAAAAAATTTCTCATCATAAACATATCCTCAAAAAATTCAAATAAAAAGTATAGCATAAAACAAAATCTAAAAATGTCTGGTGCATAGGAGCAAACGAAGAAAAGAAGCCAAAGCGGGAAAATGGAAAAGTCAAACAAAAATTTATCATTAAAAAAACTTTAAAAAGAAA
>JAAZNT010000002.1 GCA_012798145.1 Thermoanaerobaculaceae bacterium
CACAAAGAAGAGGTCTTTAAAACCTTCTTTTTTGAAATACTATCTCTTTTTAGCAAAATCAAGCGCCTGCGACAAATCCTTTAAAATGTCTTTATAATTTTCAATTCCGATGCTTATTCTTATTCCACCGGGATCAATCCCTGCTTTCACCTGAGCGTCAAGAGGTAGCGGAGCGTGTGTCATTGACGAAGGGTGCTCTATTAAAGTCCTTATGTTTCCCAAAGAAACAGCAAGAGTGAGCGCAAGAGCGTTTCCCGCAATGTGATTCATAACTTTTCTTCCAAGTTTCTGCGCCTCTTCCGGCTTACCCTTAAGAACAAAATAGAGCATTATCCCCGGCGCGAAATTGCCTTCAGGGTCAACCATCTGCCTTTTTGCAATTGAATATTGAGGATGGCTTTTTAGCCCGGGATAATGAACTTTCTGAACAAGAGGATGCTTTTCAAGGAATTGCGCCACTTTTAAAGCGCTCTCCATCTGTTTCCTTGTTCTTACAGCAAGAGTCGGAAGACCGTAAACAAGAAAGTGCCAACTGCTCTTTGCTGAAAGGGGCGCCCCGAAATCCTTTCTGAAAAGAAGAACTGTGTTTTCAAGAGTTTTAGGACCTATCCAGACGCCACCCATATCCGTACCAAATCCACCAATATTTTTTGTCAAAGAATGGACAACTATATCCGCTCCAAGCGTCAAAGGCCTCTGGCAGAATGGCGTTGAAAAAGTGTTGTCAACAATAAAATACACTTTTTGCTTTATTTTAGCGCTATCTATTGTTTCTTTTATCTTTTTAATATCAACAATTTCAAGGATGGGGTTTGTAGGAGTTTCGCAATACACAACTTTAACCTTTTCGTCCAGATTTTGCTGGAGCGCTTTCTTATCCTTTAAATCAACCCATCTCACCTCTATTCCATATTTTGGAAGCCAGTTTGCAAAAAGAGAAAATGTGCATCCATAAAGCGTCGGATGAGCAATAATTGCCTCTCCCGCTTTTACAATTGAAAGAATAGAGGCTGTAATTGCAGCCATTCCAGTGGCAAAAGCGACTGCGCATTCGCCCTCTTCCGCTGTCGCAAGATTGTCTTCAAGCATTGAGCGCGAGGGTTCGTCAAGTCTTTCATATATCAAAATAGGAGATTTTTTATGCCTGTCAAAATTGGGGTTTGCAAATTCAATAAACCCTTCCGCTCCCCTTTCCGCGCTTTCAAGTCTGAATGCGGCTGAAGAAGACATAGGCGGCGTCATATGGTCTTTGTAATCCCAATGGACAGAATAAAAATCGCCGTGAATCATCCTTGTTTCCTTGTGATAATTCTTTTTGTCGATCTTATTTTTCATCTTAAAACCTCCATATTTTATTATACATTAAGAGACAATGATTCCAAAGAGGGCGACTTGACAAAACAAAAAAAAGAGTATAATGTATTATTGGCATATGCCAAAAATAAAGGAGGAAATATGCCGAGACCGTGTAAATGGAGATTCATCAGGTTCAGCCCCAATTATCCCACTTTTAAGCCCTGCGGAATACCCATATCTTCTTTGGAAGAGATCTCTCTGACGCTTGACGAACTGGAAGCAATAAGACTCAAAGATTATGAAGAACTTTATCAAGAAGAAGCGGCAGAAAAAATGAAAATTTCAAGGCAGACTTTTGGAAATATTTTGAATTCCGCAAGGGCAAAAATCGCAGATTTTCTAATTAACGGAAAACATCTAAAAATTGAAGGAGGAACAATTATGTCTGAAAAAAGAATTTTTAAATGCTACGATTGTGGTTACGAATGGAGCGTTCCATTTGGAGAGGAAAGACCTCAGGAATGCCCCAAATGCAATAGTGTCAATCTCCAAAGAATCCAAAAAGAAATTTATCAAGAAAACGCTGTCCCTAATGCAATTGGTTTAGGAAGAAGAATGGGAAAAGGAAGAGGAGGCGGAGGAGGCAGGGGAAGGTGCGGCAGAGGTGGCTCTCAAATGGGAAGAAGAGGAAGATAATTTTTTAATAGAAAGGAGATAAAAAATGCCTTACGGAGACAGAAGAGGACCAGTTGGTTTAGGACCAAGAAGCGGAAGAGGATTAGGTTATTGTTCGGGATACGATTCTCCCGGCTACACAAAAGGAATCCCAAGAATGGGGGGGATAGGCAGAGGAAAAGGATTTTATTCCTACGGAATGGGAAGAAGTTTTGGTTGTTTTGGCAGAGGAAGGGGATGGCGAAATATGTTTTACGCCACAGGGCTTCCAGGATGGGCTCGTTTTTATGATTTTCCAAACACAGAGCAAAATCTCCCCAACGAGGAAGATTTCTTGAGCAATCAAGTCTCCTTCCTTGAAGAGCAACTGAAATCGGCAAAAAGGCGGCTTGATGAGATAAAAAACGAAAAAGAAGAGAAGTAAAAAGTTGCTCTCATTAATTTTTTAAAGTAACATAGTAAGCTGAAAGGATGAATTATGGGAACAAAAGGAATAGAAATCGTTGATATGAATGTCAAAGAATTGATCGCTCTTTTAAACAAAGCTTTTTCTGACGAGTGGCTTGCCTACTACCAATACTGGATAGGGGCAAAGGTTGTCAGGGGCCCAATGAAGGAGGCTGTCATCGCGGAACTAACACAACACGCCGCCGACGAACTTCGCCACGCGGAAATGATTGCTCTAAGGATAATCCAACTTGGAGGAACCCCTGTGACAAAACCAGAAGAGTGGTATAAATTTTCGGGATGCGGCTACGACGCCCCTGACAACCCCTTTGTTAAAGAGATTCTTGAGCAAAACATCAAAGGCGAGCAGTGTGCTATAACAACATACAAAAACTTAGTTAATTTGACCAATGGCAAAGACCCTGTAACCTACAACATAGCTCTCCAAATTCTTCAAGACGAAGTTGAGCACGAAGAGGACCTTCAAGCATTGACGGAAGATTTTGAGACTATGCTGAAATATTCAAAATGAAGGGTCTTCGAAAGCTTTAAGATAATTTAAAGGGGAGAAAAAATGAAAATTGCTATACCTTCGCTCGGCAGGGATAAAACTTCGCTCGTCAACGAGAGGTTCGGAAGAGCGGAAAATTTCATAATTTACGACACGACCAGTAACTCCTATGAAGTTTTGGAAAACAGCGAAAACAAGTCACTTCAACAAGGCTCTGGAACGCAGACTGCTGAAACGATAATAAAGAAAAATGTGAATGTTCTTCTTGCATCAAATGTTGGTCCAAAAGCACTGAAGGTTTTAGAACTCAGCAACATTAAAGTTTTCACAATTCCAAGTGGCATCACAGTTGAAAAGGCTTTAAACCTTTATAATGAAGGGGCACTTACGCTGAGTTAAAAAATGGCTGAAATTATTTTAAAACCAATTGGAATAATTAGAAGCCCAAACACCGACCCTTCAAAAACCCCCATTCAGCCAATATACGCCGAAGGGATAAAAGGATATGCCGAAATATATCCAGAATTTGAAGAGGGTTTAAAGGACATTGAAGGTTTTTCTCATATCTTTCTTATCTTCTATTTTCACAAAACTTCTCAAGAAAAATTGAAAGTAATTCCGTATTTGGAAAGCGTTGAAAGGGGGGTCTTTGCCACAAGATCCCCCTCTCATCCCAACAAAATAGGAATCAGTTTGGTTGAACTCCTAAAGATTGAAGGCTCTGTTCTTCATTTGAACAGAGTTGATATTCTTGATGGAACTCACCTTCTTGACATCAAGCCTTATATTTCAAGGTTTGATAAAGTTGAAAATAGCCGCAACGGCTGGCAGGACAAAATTGATGAAGAGAAAGCAAAAACTCTCGGCTCAAGGAAAAAATGAAAAACCTCTTAAAACAATCTTCAATAAAACTGAGCCCCAATGAATAATAGCAAAGAAAACAATTTTGTAATCGCTTTCGCCTCAGGCAAGGGTGGAACGGGAAAAACATCAGTCGCCTTAAATACGGCAAAATCTCTTTTAAACCAATTGACGCTTCTTGACTGCGATGTGGAAGAACCCAACTGCGCCATTTTTATAAAAGGTGAAGTTTTGGAAGAGCAAAAAGTGGCTATATTTTCCCCATCAATTGACAAAGAAAAATGCAACGGGTGCGGCGAATGTTCCAAATTTTGCGAAAGAAAAGCCCTTGTCTGTTGGGGTTCACCCCCCATCTGTTTTCCAGAAATGTGCTCCGGCTGCGGAGGGTGCAAATTGGTTTGCCCCATAAACGCTATTGACGACGGGGAAAGAATCATTGGTAAAATAGAAAAAAGAAGCAATGGAAAAATAAATCTTTTTTCAGGAATTATAAATATCGGTGAAGAATCTCCCGTTTCCCTCGTTAAAAGATTAAGAAAGATGGCTCCTAAAAGCGGACTGGTTTTTATTGACGCTCCGCCCGGAACTTCTTGTCCCACTGTGATGGCTCTTCATAAAGCCGATTACGTTGTTTTGGTTACCGAGGAAACTCCTTTTGGATTAAGCGACCTAAAAATCTTGATTGATCTGGTAAAAAAATTGAATATAAAAATGGGGGCGGTCAACAACAGAAAAGGAATGGGAAAAGAGAATTTAAAGAAGTTTTTAGAAAAATTTGAAATCCCGCTTTTGTGTGAAATCCCCTTTGACAAAGAAATTTTTGACGCATATTCACAGGGAGAATTGATTGTTGACAAAAATCCCAAATACAATTCACTTTTTAAAGATTTTGGTTTAAAACTTTTAAAGGAAGTTGAAAAAGCGAAAAAAGAAAATGAAAGACAGTGAAATAAAATTCAAATACATTTATGGTCCCGTTCCGTCAAGACGACTTGGAAAATCTCTCGGAGTTGACCTTCTGCCTTTTAAAATTTGCAGTTACGACTGCATTTACTGTCAACTTGGAAAAACCAAAGAAAAAACAATTTTAAGAAAAGAGTATGTTCCTACCTCTGAAGTCCTAAAAGAAATAAAAAGGAAAATTTCAGAAAAATGTGAAATGGATTTCATAACTTTTGCTGGAAGCGGGGAACCCACTCTTCACAAAAATTTAAAAGAACTGATATTGGGTATAAAAGAGATGACTAAAACCCCCGTCGCTGTTTTAACCAACGGCTCCCTTTTTTACTTAAAAGAAGTGAGCGACGCCCTCATCAACGCAGATGTTGTAATTCCATCCCTTGACGCGGGAAGCAAAAAATCTTTTTTGAAGGTTAACCGTCCTTCACCTTCGGTAGATTTTGACAAAATGTGCGAAGGTCTTATAAATTTCTCAAAAATTTTTAAAGGAAGTTTTTTGCTTGAAATTATGATTGTAAAAGGTTTAAACGACAGCGAAGAAGAAATTGAAAAAATCTCTTCGCTTGCTAACCAGATGAAAATTGAGAAAATCCAGTTGAACACAGTCGTCAGACCTCCTGCTGAATTATTCGCTAAACCCGTTTCCGAAGAGGAACTCAATGGCTTAAAAAAATATTTTAATGCCAAAGTTGAAATTATCGGAAGCGTTGAGAAAATAATTGAAGCGTCCTTGAGCCTTCCCGGAAAAGACCTTGAAAACAGAATTGTAGAATTAACAAAAAGAAGGCCTGTAACGCTTGAAGATATAAGCGCTGGACTATCGGTCAAAATCGCCGAAGCCGCAAAGGCAGTTACGAATCTTTTAAACAAAAAGGAAATAAAAGAACAAATTAAAGAAAGTAAATCTTATTATATAGGAAACAGCAAAGAATGAAAATAAGAGAAGTGGCAATAATTTCTGGAAAGGGAGGCACAGGCAAAACGAGCATAACAGCGTCATTTGCCGTTTTGTCAAAAAATTGCGTTGTGGCAGACTGCGATGTTGACGCTCCAAATTTGCACCTCCTTTTAAATCCGAAAGAGACAGAAAGAAAGCCCTTTTTTGGAGAAAAAAAAGCAAAAATAATAAATGAAAAATGCGCTTATTGCGGAACCTGCCTAAACCTTTGCGCTTTTGGTGTTATTGAAGAGGTTTTCAAAGATGGCAAGTTACAACTTTCAGTAGATCCATTATTGTGCGATGGTTGCGGCGTTTGTTTTAGGTTCTGTCCATATTCCGCCATAGAGTTCAACGAAGAAGAATCGGCTTATTTTGTTGTTTCTAATACAAGATGCGGACCTATGGTTCACGCTCAAATGGAAAGCGGCTCGGGAAATTCCGGCAAACTTGTCGGCACTATAAAAGAAAAAGCGAGAGAAATTGCAAAAGAGGGCGGTTTTGACTTTGTTTTGGTAGATGGGCCACCGGGTCTTGGATGTCCAGTTATCTCATCAATAAGCGGCTCATCAGAAACAATCCTTATAACAGAGCCGACTCTTTCTGCAATCAGCGATTTAAAAAGGATTCTTGACCTTCTTTCGAAATTTAAAATAAAAGCGAGCGTGATAATAAACAAATTTGATCTAAATTTGGCTTTGTCTGAACAGATAAAGACTTTCTGCCAAACTTCAGGTGTTAATTTTCTTGGAGAAATATCTTTTGACCCACAAATTCCACTGTTTCAATCAGAAAAATTGACTCCTGTTGAAGCGGAAGGGAACTCCGCCCTTCAAATAAAATCAATTTACGATAAAATTTTTTCCGATTTCTCAAAGGAGGATTGAAATGTTAAAGATCGCAGTTCCGGCAATCGGAAACCAGTTTTCAACACATTTTGGAGGAGCAGAAAAATTTTTAGTTTTTGATGTTGATGAGAAAAAGAAAGAGA
>JAAZNT010000367.1 GCA_012798145.1 Thermoanaerobaculaceae bacterium
AAGTGGGGAGATCCTTCAGGGGCAATTGCTTCAAAGGAGCGTTCAGGATGACAAGGGGGCGAGTGCTTCGAAGAATGGCTCGCAGTGACTGCGTTTTTTAGCGGAAACCTCACCCCTGCCCCTCTCCTGTGAGGCGAGGGGAGAAAAGAAATAACCTCACCCCGCCCTCTCCTGCGAGGAGAGGGGGAGAAGAGGAAGATTGCTTCGCTTGAGAATGCTCCGAAGCAAACCTCGCAATGACATTTTTTTTAGCGGAAACCTCACCCCTGCCCCTCTCCTGAAAGGAGAGGGGGGATTCTTTTTCTTTGCTTGGGCGATTTCTTTTATTTTTGTCTCAACTCTTTGGGGCACCACCATTTGAGAAGGGCGGGGTAGAATGTAAATAGCCCGTAACCCTTCTGGGAGTATTCAACATTTTGAAATCTTTTGTTTATGGCGACAAGGTTTTTGGGGACGACAAGATAGGTGTAGGGCTGGTCTTCATAAACAATTTTGTGGATTTTCCTTAGAATTTGCGCTCTCTTTTCGGGGTTTGTTTCTCTTAACTGCTCTTCAAGAAGTTTGTCAACTTCAGGGTTTGAGTATGAAACATCGTTTTCGCCTGCGCCTTCGCCCGAAGGCAGAAGTTTAGCCATTGAAGAGTGATACATCATAAAGGGGTTGGGGTCGTCGCCGTATGAGTATCCTGAAAGAAAAGATTCAAATTTGTGAGTGTGGGTTCTTTTTAGAAAAACAGACCATTCAACAGGTCTTAATTTCATTGAAACGCCGACTCTTTTGAGGTCGTTTTGGAAAAATTCAAGAAACCTTTGGTAATCTCTTGCTTCTTGGGCGTAAATGCACTCAAATTCTAACTCTATTCCGTTTTTGTCTCTTATTCCGTTTCCATTTGTGTCTTTGTATCCTTCCTGCTCAAGAAGGGCTATGGCTTTTTCAGGGGAGTACTTCAGGGGAACAACTTCCGGGTCGCAGAAGTCGCTTCCGGGATAAAAGGGACCTGTGCAGGGAAGTGCGTGTCCTTTGAGAATTTTGTTTATGAAAGCGTCAACATTTATTGCGTATGTCATCGCTGTTCTGACATTCTTGTTGTTGAAGAAGGGGTTGCTTCCATCTTCGTTCCAGCCGATGTAAAAATATTGTCTTGATGGGTATTCAAGAAGATTCGCTTTAGATTTTATTGATGTGTCATTTTGGACGTTTTCCCAGAGTTCGGGAGAGAGTCTCGTTAAATCAACCGAGTCGGTTAGGAAAGAGGAATATTCTGTCTCAAGTGAGGGCATTATTCTGAAGATAATATCTTCGATAAAAGGGCTTCCGTTGAAATAATCAAGATTCGCTTTTAAAGTTACCGATTCGCCCCTTTTCCAAGAGACAAATTTGTATGGTCCGCTTCCGATTGGCTGTTCGTTGTTGGGGTGGCTGTTAAATTTTTCTCCTTTGCCTTTGGGATATTCGTAAATGTGCTTTGGAACGATATACATAACAAAATCATAAAGCACAGGCGCGTATTGTTCTTTGAATTTTACTAAAACTGTGTAATTGTCAACTTTTTTGTATTCTGAAACTTTTTCAAATGCTGCTCTTTTGTTTATCGCTTCAACCGATTTGTCGTTTATGGCGTCAAATGTAAAAATCACATCGTCTGCGGTAAATGGTTTTCCGTCGTGCCATTTAACATCTTTTCTCAAGTTTAGCGTCAGGGAAAGTCCGTCTTCAGAAAATTTGTATGATTCTACAAGAACAGGAATTAAGTGCATATCTTTGTCCATATCAAAGAGAGGGTCAAAAATCCATTTATAGACGAGATAACTTGTCATATCGGCGGCAACCACCGGGTTTAATGTAACGGGCTCTGAAGGAAGCGTTCTTCTAAATGAGCCCCCAAACTCCGGAGTTTTTCCTTCGTATTCCTTCAGAGTTAATGGCGAGCCGGTTGAAGTTTGGCTTTTAACGGGTTCTTTTTCCTCTTTTGGTTTGGATGGTTCTTTTGAGCAAGAAATCATAAGAACAAAAATTGCAAAAGCGGTTGTCAAAAGTTTTTTCATTTTCGCCTCCAAAGCAATTATATCAATAAAATAAAGATAAAAAAAGTTGACACCTGCTGAAATTGGTGGCATAATTTCTGCTTGAGTAAAATATGTCCGAATAAGGAGAAAAAGTGAAAGTTCACGAGTATCAGGCAAAGGAAATTTTGAATAAGTATGGTGTCCCGATTCCAAAGGGGAAAGTGGCATTTTCTCCTGAAGAAGCTTATCAGATAGCCAAAGATATTGGTGGAGTTGTGGTTGTTAAATCACAAATTCACGCAGGTGGAAGGGGCAAGGGAACTTTCAAGAGCGGATTTAAGGGTGGCGTAAAACTTGCGAAAAATGCCGAAGAAGCAAGAGATTACGCATCAAAAATGCTTGGAGAAATTCTTGTCACACATCAAACGGGACCAGAAGGGAAAAAGGTTGAAAAAGTTTACATAACCGAAGCAAGCGATATTCTGAAAGAGTATTATTTGGGAATAGTTCTTGATAGGGCTAAAGAGCGCAATGTTATTATGGCTTCTTCAGAGGGCGGCGTTGAAATCGAAAAAGTTGCCGCAGAAACTCCAGAGAAGATTTTTAAAGTTTGGGTTCACCCGCTTTTGGGATTGCAAAAATATCAGATAAGAGAACTTGGTTTTGCTTTGGGCTTTTCAGGTGATATTTTCAAATCTTTTTCCGAGTTGTTGGAGAAACTTTACAAAGCGCATGAAGAGAGCGACGCGACGCTGACAGAAATCAACCCATTGATAACCACAAAAGAGGGGAAAGTGATTGCCCTTGACGCAAAAATGAATTTCGACGACAACGCTCTTGCAAGGCATCAAGAAATTGCTTCTTTAAGGGACATTTCAGAAGAAGATCCCCTTGAAGTTGAAGCGTCAAAACACGATTTGAATTACATAAGACTCGATGGAACAATCGGTTGTATGGTCAACGGGGCGGGTCTTGCGATGGCTACAATGGATGTAATAACGCTTGAAGGGGGAAAGCCGGCGAATTTCCTTGATGTTGGAGGAAGCGCTACAACCGAAAGGGTGAAAAACGCTTTTAGGATTTTGCTTTCTGACAAGAATGTTAAATCTGTTCTTATCAACATTTTTGGAGGAATCGTCCGCTGTGATGTAATAGCGGAAGGAGTTTTGGCTGCGGCAAAGGAAATAGAAATAAAACTTCCCGTTGTGGTGCGTCTTCAGGGGACAAATTCAGAAAAGGGAATGGAACTATTGAAAAATTCGGGGCAGAATTTCATAACCGCAAAAGACCTGAAAGAAGCGGCAAGTCTTGCAGTTAAAGCGCAAAAGGGGATGTGAGAGATGAGCATACTTGTCAATAAAGAAACGAGAGTGGTTGTGCAAGGTCTTACAGGGAAAGAGGGCTCATTTCACGCTAAGCAGTGCCTTGATTATGGAACAAAAATCGTGGCAGGCGTCACTCCCGGAAAGGGAGGGCAGAAATGGGAGGAGAAAATTCCTCTTTACAACACGGTAAAAGAAGCGGTGAAAATGGAAGGTGCAAATGCAAGTTTGATATTTGTTCCTCCGTTGTTTGCATCTGACGCCGTGATGGAAGCGGCTGACGCAGGAATAGAGTTGATTGTCTGTATTACGGAAGGAATTCCCGCAAAAGACGAAGCAAAAATGAAAGCGTTTTTAAAAGAAAAAGGCGTAAGAATGATCGGACCAAACTGCCCGGGAATCATAACCCCGGAAGAATGTAAAATGGGGATTATGCCCGGATACATTCATAAAAAAGGCAGGGTCGGAGTTGTTTCAAGGTCGGGAACCCTAACATACGAAGCGGTTTGGCAAATAACCGAAAGCGGGCTTGGCGAAACAACCTGCGTTGGGATAGGGGGAGATCCTGTGCCGGGGATGACGCACAAGGATGTTCTTGAACTTTTCGCTAAAGACAAAGAGACGGAAGGCATAGTTTTGATTGGTGAAATCGGCGGAACAATGGAAGAAGAAGCGGCAGATTTCATAAAAACAATCTCAAAACCGGTTGTCGCTTTCATAGCAGGTCAAACTGCGCCACCGGGAAGAAGAATGGGGCACGCCGGGGCGATTATTGCCGGCGGAAAAGGAACTGCAAAAGAAAAAATGGAAGCGCTTGAAAACGCTGGCGCTGTTGTCGTTAAGTCGCCTACGGAAATTGGCGCCAAAATGAAAGAGCTTTTAAAATAAGGAGTTGATATGGCTGAAGAACTTCAAAAAAAGAGCGGCACTTTTGAATATGGAACTGATGTCGGCTCTGAAAGAGTTAAAGAAATCAAGAAAGAAAAAAGCGCAGCAAAAGGCGTAAGCAAGAAAACAAAAAAAAATGTATTAATTACGGTAATCAATTCGCATTGCAAAGGGGGGCTTTGCAACATTTGCGTCAATTATTGCCCTGAGAAGGTTCTTGCAATGGGCTTCAGCAGCGTTGAAGTGGTGGATCCCGATTCCTGCACAAAATGTATGCTTTGCGAATTGAGATGTCCTGATTTTGCCATTTTTGTAGATTAGGGGATGGAAATGCAAGAAAAGAAAAACATTAAATTTTTGTCTGGAAACGAAGCATGCGGAGAGGGAGCGATTGTAGCGGGATGCAGATTTTTTGGGGGATACCCGATAAGCCCATCTTCAGAAATTGCCGAATTTATGTCAAAAAGACTTCCTCTTGTGGGAGGAACTTTCATTCAGATGGAAGATGAGATCGCTTCAATAGGTGCCATACTCGGCGCTTCCCTTGCGGGCGTAAAATCAATGACAGCCACTTCAGGTCCGGGTTTGTCGCTGATGCAGGAGAATATCGGCTTTGGCGCTATGGCTGAAATTCCGACTGTTATCGTTGATGTAATGAGGGGAGGACCATCAACAGGGAATCCAACCGGACCGAGCCAGTCAGATGTGATGGCAATAAGGTGGGGAACGCACGGAGATTATCCCGCGGTGGCTCTTTGCCCAGAGAGCGTCAACGAGGTTTTTCTTCTAACAATTGAAGCCTTTAACATCGCCGAGTTTTTAAGAACTCCCGTCGTTTTGGCGATGGATGAAATAACCGCACATATGAGAGAGAAAGTTGAACTTTTAAAAGAGAGTGATGTAAAAATTGTCAATAGGAAGAAACCCGAAAAGATGCCTTATCTTCCCTATGAATACGGGGAAGATTTGATTCCGCCTCTTCCGGGGTATGGAGAAGGTTTTAGGTTCCATGTTACCGGGCTTAATCACGATAAAACTGGATTTCCCACTAACAAATCTGAATTGATGGAAGAGGGCAACAGAAGAATTATGGAAAAACTTGATAAGAACAAGGATAAGGTGATCAAGCACGAAGAATTTATGACGGAGGATTGCGATATTCTTGTTGTTGCTTATGGCTCATCAGCAAGGGCGGCAAAAAGAGCAGTGAGAACAGCGCGGGAAAAAGGAATCAAAGCAGGACTTTTCAGACCTATAACACTGTATCCTTTGTCTGAAAAAGCCCTTCAGAAAGCCGCTGGTAAAGCTAAAAAGGTTATTGTTCCTGAAATGAATCTTGGGCAGTATATTTTGATAGTCGAGAGAGTTATAGGGCATGGATTCCCAATAATCGGGATAAATCAGGTTGACGGAGAGCCGATATCCCCTTCAAAAATACTCTCAAAAATTGAGGAGTGAAAAATGGCTGTAAATTACTTTAATTATTTAAGAAAAGAGAAAATGCCTCATATTTGGTGCGCCGGTTGTGGACACGGTATGATTGTTAAATCAATAATCAGAGCGATTGACAAACTTGGGTGGAAAAATGACGAAATTGCTCTTGTTTCAGGAATTGGTTGTTCAAGCAGAACGCCGGGATATCTTGATTTTCACACGCTTCACACAACGCACGGAAGGGCTCTTGCATTTGCAACAGGAATTAAACTTGCCAAACCAAACCTAAAAGTCATCGTCGTCGGAGGAGACGGAGATATGATGGCTATTGGAGGCAACCATTTCATCCACGCCTGCAGAAGAAACATTGATATGAAACTCATTGTCTATAACAACAATATCTATGGAATGACAGGCGGGCAGGCTTCTCCGACAACATTGACAGACGCAAAGGCAACAACAGCCCCTTATGGTTTTTTGGAGGAACCTTTTGATGTCTGCAATATGGCTATAGCTTCCGGAGCAACTTTTGTGGGAAGGGCTCTTGACCTTGATGTTCCTCTTATGGACAGGGTTATTCTTGAGTCGTTCAAGCACAAGGGTTTTTCAGTTGTTGACGCTTGGTCTCAATGTCCCACATACTTTGGAAGGTTCAATAAGTGGGGAAGCGCATCGGAAATGATGGAAAGATACAAGCAGATTATTTA
Organism: Thermoanaerobaculaceae bacterium; assembly: GCA_012798145.1. Lineage (GTDB taxonomy): Bacteria > Acidobacteriota > UBA4820 > UBA4820 > UBA4820 > UBA4820. The sequence continues at coordinate 6,358 of JAAZNT010000367.1, forward strand.
CAATATAAGGCAGAAAGATCAATTATCTGAAGAGGAAAAGAAGGGCAAATATCCCGTCGGAATTCTTCATCAGATTGAAAGAAATGAATTCTGCGAAAGATATCAGAAACTGAGGGACACTCTAAAAGGAAAAGAGGAGGCAGAATAAATGGCTCAGCGTTTTGAAATAAGACTTGCTGGTTCAGGAGGACAAGGGCTTGTTCTGGGAGGAATAATCTTTTCTGAGGCGGCGGCGATTTATGACGGAAGACACGCTACTCAGACTCAGTCTTACGGTCCCGAATCAAGAGGGGGAGCGTCAAAGAGCGAGGTGGTTATTTCAGATGAAGAAGTTGATTATCCAAAAGCCACCAATCCTGATGTGGTTTTGCTTTTCACAGAGGCGGCAAAAGAGAAATATCTTCCTCTATGCAAAAAAGATGCTATAATAATAGCCGATGCCGACCTTGTAAAAAGCGAAATTCCTTCCGAATACAAAAGGGTTGTAAAAGTTCCTCTGACAAGAATTGCAAAAGAATCTGTGGGAAGAGAATTTGTCGCCAACATCGTTGCTCTCGGATTAATAAGAGAATTGACAAAAGTTGTAAGTGAAGAATCTCTTGAAAAAGCGCTTTTGAAAAGAATTCCTAAGGGGACTGAAGAATTGAATAAAAAAGCGCTTCAACTTGGAAAAGAGGCGGCATACAAATACGGCGAACATATTTTGAAAGGTTAAAAGGGAAATAAAATTGAAAGAAAGAACACTCACCATAATAAAGCCAGATTCAATGAAGAAAAAATGTTTTGGCGCAATAATGCAGAGACTGCTTGATGAAGGATTTGAATTTCTCCATCTGAAGATGTTGAAACTTACAAAAGAGCAGGCGGAAGGGTTTTATGAGGTTCATAAAGAAAAGCCTTTTTTCAGTGAACTTGTTGAATTTATGACTTCAGGGCCTGTTATTGTTATTGCTCTTGAGAGGGAAAATGCCGTTCTGCATTTGAGAGAAATTATGGGCTCAACGGATCCCAAAAAAGCTCCTTCTTCAACGATTAGGGCTATTTATGGAATGGACATTCAGCGCAACGCAATTCACGGGAGCGACAGCAAAGAAAACGCTTTAAAAGAAATTAATTATTTTTTTGCTGAATATCAAATTATGAGGAGCCCTCTATGAGCGAAAATCAAAATCAGTTAATTGCCAACATTGTTCCTCCTCAGGAATGTATTGGCGAAGAGACAATTCAGATTACAATAGCCGACTTCGCTATTTCAATCAACGGGTTGTCTGCAAAACTGAAAGAGAAAATCAACGAAAGATATGAAGGTTTTGTGGGTATTCCAGCGCAAAATCTCTTTACCGCGAAAGTTGGAGTGGGCAAGGATTGCTTCATTCCTCCGACAGAAGAGGGTATGTTAAACATTCAAGAAAAAGACATTGACTTCAAAACATATATTCTTTCCACAGATTTTTCAGGCTTTGCAGAGATGGAGGGAAGAAATGGCTTCATTCTTCTTGCAAGACCTGAGGATGTGAAATTTTCTGTTTACGCCATTGAAAATTATCTTATGAGGGTTTTTAATATTCTGGCTATTGAATCGGGAGGGTTTTTTATTCACGCCTGCGGTGTGGTTAAGGATAATAAAGCGTATCTTTTTTACGGACCTTCAGGTTCTGGTAAAAGCGCTGTGGCATCTCTTTCTCCAGATTTGGGAGTTCTTTCGGACGATATGATTCTTATTATTCCTAAGGAAGGTGATTATCTTGCCTCTTCAACTCCGTTTTGGGGTTCTATGTCAAGGGCTTTAAGGACGAAAGGAATTTTCAGCATAAAAGGGTGCTTTCATCTTGTTAAATCAACCGAAACTGAACTGAAAAAAATTGAAAACATCAAAGCAATGACGACACTTTTTTCTTCCTCTCTTTTTGGGGCTTTCAACAGCAAGAGAAGTTCAAAGCTTTTTGACAATATAAAGGAATTTGTAAAAAAGAAAGAAGTGAATGAACTTGCTCTTCCCCTGAAACCGGTTTTCTGGGATTTAATCTCCTGATGATTGATTTTCAAAAGCAGGAAAACTTATTTGAGCCGGTCCTAAAAGTTGGTCCGCTTGACATCTGTTTTAAAAATGTAAGATTGGATTATAAAAATAGTTTTATTGAAAGGTATTCCCATTTTTTATCAGAAGACCCAAAATATGATGTGGCGATTAAAATTGAGGAAAAAGAGGACAACTTTCTTAAAGATGAAACGGGTTATTTAAAACTTGAGGAAAGTTTTGAAGAAGGAAAGAAAGTTCTTCTATCAACAAGCTTTAAAGGATATGAGGCGGACAAAGAGGGAGTTTCAGTATTGGTTTCATCGCCGGTATGCAACGAAACATCATATTTTACAA
>JAAZNT010000368.1 GCA_012798145.1 Thermoanaerobaculaceae bacterium
TTCATTTCCCCTTCGGAGATTTTTTTCTGCTTCTTCAAGCTTTGCCTTTGTTCCCTTCAAAGAAGCTTCAACAACTTTTTTTGCCCATCTGGCTCTTTCCACTGCCGCTTTTGCGTCGCTTTCATCAAGGATCGCAAGAATCTGTCCTTCTTTTACTAAGGAGCCTTCGTCAACAAAAATCTCTTTCACTCTTCCTGTAATTTTCGCAGCGACAGTCGCTTTCCTCCTCGGAGTTACATATCCGCTTGCGTTCAGCACGACGATAGGTTCGCCGCTTTTTAATTTTGAAACTTTTATCACTTCAACTTCCAAGGGTTTCTTTTTTAAAAAAAGAAAGACCAAGACTACGACTATGCAAAAGACGATTATGAAAAATGTCTTTAGCCAATTTTGATTATTCAACCTTTTTGAATCATCTATTTTTAGTTTTTGAATTTTGTTTTCTTCCAAATTCAACTCCTTTCCAAAAAATTATTTTAATCTGCTAAAAAAACTTTTTACCAAATCCAAAGAATGGGTTACAGGAAAAGGCGGAAGACTCTTGAGCATCCTTTTTCCATAACCTTTTGTTATAAGCCGAGAGTCAAGACAGGCGACAACCCCTTTGTCAGTTTTTGACCTTATCAATCTTCCCATTCCTTGCTTCAATATCATAGCTGCCATAGGGAGCTGGTAAAGGTTGAATGGATCTTCTCCTTTTTCCTTCAGTTCCTGAATACGGGCTTCAACGAGAGGCTCTGAAGGTGAAGCAAATGGAATCTTATCCAGAACAACCAAAGATAGTGCTTCTCCCTGAACATCAATGCCCTGCCAGAAGGAACTGGTCGCGACAAGAATAGCGTTTCCCTTTTCTCTGAATTCTTTTAACAGCGCCCCTTTTGGCATATCTCCCTGAATAAAAATCGGAAACCTTGTGTCATTTTTAAGGATTTCATAAATCGCTTTCATATTTTTTATTGATGTGCAAAGGACGAACGCTCTTCCGTTCGAAAAATCTATCAGGTTTTTGATTGTGGCTATGGCGTTAGGAAGAAATTCTTCAGAGTTTGGGTCGGGAAAGGAATCTGGTATAAAAAAAAGCCCTTGACTGCGAAAATCAAAGGGACTTTCTATTCTAATTGAATGAAAATCGGCGTTGATGCCGAGTCTTTTAGAAATGTAGTCAAAAGAATCGTTTACCGAAAGCGTGGCAGAGGTAAGAATTAAACTCTTCATTTTTGAAACGAGAGTTTCTCTTATCAAATTTCCAACATTTATCGGGCTTGCTGAAAGAACAACATTGGAATTTCTTTTTTCAATGCTTTTTACATAATCTCTTGTTTCTTCTTCTATTATAAATGAAAGCGATTCACTTATGTTTTTAAGTCTTTCATTTAGCCCTATGAAAATATCTTCGGGGATTTTTTTCTCCAGAGAAGCGTGAAAATTGGATAAAGAAGAAATCATAGAATTTAAATTATTTTTGGCTAATGAAATTTCTTCTATGTTCAATTTTCTTCTTTCTGGAATATCTGCAAAAGATGTGAAAAATCTTTCAACTTCTTCTGTAATAGCGCTTTTTCTTTTGTGGCGCTTCTCTGGCTGGATCTCTCTCAAACAGTCATAAATCCATTCTTCAATCATTCTTTTTGAAACCGACACGCCGAAAAATGTGGTCGCAGAATCTTCAGCGTCATGCGCTTCATCAATAATTAAATTATTAAAACTCGGCAGAACAGAAGCGCTCACATTTTTTGCCTTTAATGAACAGTCTGCAAAAAGAATGTGGTGGTTGGTGATTATTATGTCAGCTTTTTCTGCGTTTCTCTTTAATCTAAAAAGAAAGCAATCTTCGAAAAAAGGGCACTTGCTTAAAAGACATCTTTCCTGCCTTATATTTATTTGGTTCCAAAAATCAATCTCTTCAGGAAGTTCTTTCAATTCACTCTTTTCTCCAGTTTTTGTTGTTGTTGCCCATTTTTCGACAATGGAATAAAGATCTGTCTCTGATGGATCCTTAAAAAGGGGATTTCTCCTGAAGCGATCATAATAAAAAAGGCAGAGGTAATTTGCTTTGCCCTTTATTTTTAAATAAGTTGCTTTTTGATTCAAAATTTCTATGGCGAGAGGAACATCCTTGTCGGCAAGTTGGTCTTGAAGGGCTTTTGTCCTTGTGGCTATTACAACTCTTTGTTTCAACGCGATTGCTGGGATAAGATAGGCAAGACTTTTTCCCGTTCCTGTTCCCGCCTCCGCCAGCATTATTCCTTTGCCTTCAAGAATTTCTCCAAAAAGGGAAGCAAGTCTTATTTGCTCTTTTCTATATTCATAGAAAGGCATTTTTGAAAGAGGCCCATTTTTACCAAGGACTTTTTCTATAAATTCTTCTGTCAGAAAAAAGTTAGAGTTCACTTCTTTCAATCGCCTTTTCTCTCAGCCATTTTGCGAGACTCTTTGAAAGGGGGGAGTGAGGTGTCCTTTCTGGATGCCACTGAATACCTTTTATAAAAGGATAATCATAAGATTCTATTGCTTCTATTACTTTGTCGGGACCATAAGTGCTGGCGTAAAAGGAATGCGCCAATCTGCCTACGGCTTGGTGGTGAGAAGATGAAACCCTTGTGTCTTTTGTGAAAGAGAGTTTTTTAATGAAACTTTCTCCCTTAGGGTATATTCTGTGCAGAACCGGGGCTTTAGATTCTTTTTTTCTATGATGGGAAAGGGGGTCGTCAAGATGAAAAATCAGCGTTCCCCCAAAGGCGACATTTATAACTTGACATCCGAGACAGATTCCTAAAACGGGGATATTTAATCTTGCACACCTCCATAATAGAGCCGATTCAAAAGAAGTTCTTTCAATATCACAAAAATCTTCGCAATTTTCTTCAACGCTTCCACCATAAAATTTGGGAAGGATGTCTTTTCCTCCGGGAATCACCACCGCTGAAACAGTTTCAAGCATTGAATCTTCCATTCCCGGCAGTGAGGGAAAAACGATGGGTACAATGTTTTCTTTGCTCAACCATCTTAGAATCGGTTTGTCCACCCTCACATATTTGCTTTTTCCTTCGCTGCTCCAGTCGGAAGTTACTCCTACGAAAGGTTTTAAAACCATTATTTATCCTTGATTTTTTCTATTTCCTTATCCACTTTCCCGCCAGTCCAATCTACAGCGCCCTCTCTTTTGAAGACAATATTTCCGCTTTTATCTAAGATTATTGTTGTTGGAATTCCATTGATATTAAATGACGAAGCGGCGGCGCCTTTGTCAAAATAACATTTAATCTCCTGCTCATATTGACTAAAGAATTTATCTGCGTCTGATTTGTTCTTGTCAAGAGAAATTGGAACTATAAATAAATCGTCTCTTTTGGAGTTCGCTTTTGCCCATTGAATAAATTCTGGAAATTCTTTTCTGCATGGCGGGCACCACCCGGCAAAAAAATGAATGACAGCAATTTTTCCTTTAAGGTCATCGGCTTTCAATGCTGAATCATCTTTTATGGAACTTACAACCCAATTAGTATTTGTTCTTAAATTTTCTTTGTTATCAGTTTTGGAGAACCTGCAGGAAATTAAAAAAGCAAGAGATAAAGAAAAAAGCAGGAGAAAAACCCAAACAATTATTGAACTTGCCTTTAAACCAAAAAGTTTCTTAATATTATTCATTAGCTCCTCCAAACCATATATTATTGCAATCTATTGGAAATAAGACAAGTGAGCGGAATTATGGCACAATTGTGGTAAAATAAAAATCTATTAGAATCTGAAAGGAATTTTTGCCTTTATATTGGCTTGAGTATTAAGGCAAAAAGTTATAAAATATGAAATGTTTGCAGGAAAGGGGTAGCGAAAATGGCAAAAGGTTCGGTGAAGCCTCCTGTAGAGTGGGTTACATTTCGTTATAGGGATGTCTATCTTATAGTTGGAATTATAGCGTCTTTAATCGTTTTAGGTGTCGGCGCTGTTATTTGGTATCAATATGCTGGCAACCCGCGCTCCAAGGCGGAGATGAAGATCAAAAAAGCTAAAGATAAATACGCTGAAGTAGAGCAGGCAGGCGTAGGTTCAAAATCTAATCTGCGTATGGCCAGTGAAAATATTCAGAAGGCTGAAAGCGCTTTTGAAAAACAAAATTACGGAACAGCCGCTTCGCTTGCGGCGGAAGCCTTTGAAATACTTAAAAATATTAAGGGCAACGAGGAAAATTACGCTACAATAGCAGAGCTTGATGGGACAGTTGAAATTAAAAAGGCAAACGCGCACATCTTTAAAACTGCAAAAAAGGGAGAATTTGTTGGAGAAGGTGATATTGTAAAAACAGGTCCCGGGTCAAGTGGTAAAATAAAATATCCCAACGGAGAATACCACGATTTATATCCTGATTCTTATATTATTGTGGAGAATTTAAAGAAAAAGGTTGGCGGGGGAACTTTTGTCAAGACAAAACTGGAACAGGGAACTGTTGAAAAACAAACTCCCGCTGATATGAATCCTAATGATGAAAGTGTTATTGAAACGGCAAATGCAAAATTCAAGTCTGGTCCTGCATCAAGACTTTCAGTTGAAAGAACTGAAGGAAAAGGAACAAAGGCAAAAGCGCTTTCAGGAGACATTGAAGCTCAAATCGGTTCAGAGACAAGAAAACTTAACGCTGCTTCAAGCGGGATAGCAGTAAGCATTTCTGAAATGGGTTCAGTGAGCATTTCGGAATTGATATCTCCTCCAAATCCAATCCAGCCAAGAGCTGATCAGATAATTCAACTTGAAGACCCTGCTTCTGCTACATTGACATTTGAATTGGAAAATTCCTCAAAGACACCTACAAGATTTCAACTCTCGTCAAAACCCATTTTTCAAAAAAGCTCAATTATAATTGAAAAGGCACAAGTATCCGAAAATAATTTAAAGATGAAAGGACTTGTTCCAAGCACTTATTATTGGAGGATTAGAGCGGAAGGGGACGAAGACAAGTGCTACTGGTCAACTTCCCAAAAATTTAAAATTATTCAAAAATTAAAGACTCCAAAAATTGAAAGAAATCTTAAACTGGAGGTTTCATACACACCACTTGGCGATGGAGTTATTATTAGAGGAAAAACCAATCCCGGCATTCATGTATCGGTTAACGACATTGAGATTTCTATTAACTCTGATGGAAGTTTCAATAAAATTGTGCTTTTTAGCGAATTGGGCAATCAGGTTGTTGTTGTAAGAGCGTTTGATGACCAAGGCAACGAAAAAATCTGGCAGAAATCCTTTGCATCATCGCAGATGTAAAAGTGAAGATAAATCTTCAGAAAAGGTAAAATGCCTTGCTGAAGAACTTCATTCTAAATCTGAGCAATTAAGACTTCTTTCAGAGGTTATACGAACTGCAAATTCATACCTTGAGCCCGACGCCGTAATTAATTTCATTATGGAAAGAATAAGGCATCTTGTTGAATGTCAGGCGTGGAGTCTTCTATTGCTCGATGAAGAAAGCAACCAGCTCTATTTTAAAGCAGCGCTTGGAGAAAAATCTGATAAACTTTCAGAAATAAGGTTAAAAATTGGCGAAGGAGTGGCGGGCAAAGCGGTGGAAACGGGACAGCCGATGATAGTTGATGATGCTCAAAAATGTCCATATTTCAATCCAGAAATAGATCGACTGACAAATTTCAAAACAAGAAACATCCTTGCTGTTCCTTTGAAAGCAAGGGGGAAAATCATAGGCGCTTTTGAAATCATAAACAAAAAAGGTAAATCAGAAGACAGTTTTACCGAAAAAGATCTTGAGACTGTGATGCTGTTTCTCGAGCCGGCCGCCATTGCACTTGAAAACGCTATGCTTTTTCAAAAAACGAAAGAACTGACTCTTATTGATGATTTAACTCATCTTTTTAACACAAGATATTTGTATCAGAGTTTGAAGTCAGAGATTTCAAGGGGGAAAAGATATGGATATCCTCTTGCGGTTATCTTTCTTGACCTTGATGGTTTCAAAGCGGTAAACGACATCAACGGGCATCTTGTTGGAAGCGCCACTTTGAAAATAGTTGCGAAAATCTTGAAAGATGGTATTAGGAATGTTGATATAGCGGCAAGGTATGGAGGAGACGAATTCACTTTGATCCTTCCAAATACCGATGCAGAGGGAGCAAAAGTCGTTGCAGAAAGATTGAGGTCGAAGATTGAAAACCATCCTTATGAAGAAGATTTAGGGGTAAAAATAAAACTTTCTGCAAGTTTTGGAATTGCTATATTTCCTCAAAATGGGGACAACCCGGAAGTTTTAATCCAAAAAGCAGATCAGGCAATGTATAAAGTCAAAGAGACAACCAAAAACGCAATATGTGTAAGTGACTAACAAGGAGAAATAAAATGCCATTTAGTTTTCGTTCGCCATTTTCATTTATGTCTAACGACCTTGCAATTGACCTTGGAACAGCATACACCCTTGTTTATGTGAAGGGTAAGGGAATAACGGTTAGGGAACCGTCAATAATTGCTGTCAATCAGAAAACAGGAAAAGTAGAAGCAGTTGGAAGTGCAGCAAAAGAGATGCTCGGAAAAACACCGGGCAATATTATTGCAATAAAACCTATGAGAGACGGTGTAATAGCTGACTTTGAACATACAGAACACATGCTCAACTATTTTATTCAGAAGGCGCACAACAGAAGGATGTTTGTTCGTCCACGAATAGTAATAGGAGTTCCATCTCAAATAACCCAAGTTGAAAAAAGGGCAGTCAAAGAATCGGCATACAGGGCTAAAGCGTCTGAAGTAGCGCTTGTTGAAGAACCTATGGCGGCAGCCATAGGGGCAGGAATGCCAATTACTGAACCGACAGGAAATATGATTGTTGATATAGGTGGCGGAACCACAGATGTTGCTGTAATTTCCATGGCTGGCATAGTTTATTCTCAAACTGTAAGAGTGGCTGGAA
>JAAZNT010000369.1 GCA_012798145.1 Thermoanaerobaculaceae bacterium
AAGCAACAAGATTCTTCACGGGTCAAAAGCGAGGGAGACAATCAGAATGACGCGCAAGCATCCCCTCTCATCTCAGGAGAGGGCAGGGGTGAGGTTACAACTTGTGGAAACCCCCTCTGTGTCTCCCCCTGAAATGGGGAGATTGGTGGTGTCTCCCGCCGAAATGGGGAGAAATTTTTACACTCAAAAAAATTTTGGCAACGAGGAAGTGTTTCACTATGTTAACATAATTTTTTTTGCAATCTATAATTGCCAAAAACGCAAACTATAGTACATATATAATAATATAGTTGCCAGAATCACCAAAGGGTTGTACAGTATTATCTGATTTAGGGGTTGGCTCCAGAATTATTCGTGCAGTGATTCAAGCCATAAAAGATGGCAATGAAGAGGAGAGAAGCAGAGAGTAAGAAGGCACAAAGGTCGGTTTTTTGCGGGGCTGATTTTGGGTTTAGTTATGTTTTTTATGAAATATATTCAGAAAAACAGCGTTGCCACACCGAAGGCGCTTCGGAAAACAGAGGTTTCCTCTTCTTATAACAAGTGTTCAAATACTTCACAATATATTGAAAAATCAGAAGTTAGCGTTAAAAACCCATATTTAAAGCAAAATTTTTTCAAGAAGATTTGTTGCTTTTCAGGAAAATACCGGGCAAAAGCGGAATCTTCCCGTTTCATTTCGGGGACAACCCTGTTGCAAAGTCCGACAACCCTGTTGCAAAGTCCGACGACCCTGTTGCAAAGTCGGACAACCCCGTTGCAAAGTCCGACAACTCCGTTGCAAAGTCCGACAACCCCGTTGCAAAGTCCGACAACTCTGTTGCAAAGTCGGACAACCCCGTTGCAAAGTCGGACAACCCCGTTGCAAAGTCGGACAACCCTGTTGCAAACTCGGACAACGCCGTTGCAAAGTCGGACAACCCTGTTGCAAATCAGGGAAAAGCCGTTTCATTCTCATAAATTCTCATTTGTAAATTGGATTTCATCAACAATTTCAACACAAAAACGCTTCTTGTGCAAAAAGAAAATTTCTCTTTGCAAAATAGGAAAATTCATCTGGGAAAAGAGAATTTCAGAATATCAAAGCGTATGCCTTATTGAAGAAAAAGCAGAGGTTCAAGAAGAGCCAAAAAAGAGGAAACACTTTTTTGAAAGAGATAACTATAAGAAAATAAATGACATATTTGATTTTGAACCCCTTTTTGAAAGGCCTCCCCCTCCTTCCAACCTAAATAAAAACCTTTTTAATTAACTGCCGGAATTGTTCATTTACCCTCCTTTCAAGTAAAGAGCAAAGCCGGCGCAAACATCACCTTTTTTTTATCAGACATTTTGTCTGTATGTAAAGGAGTTTTAAAATGGATAAAAAAAACAAATATACAATCTCAAAAACAATCGCTCTCGGAAAAGAAGCGCTTACGCTTTGCAAAGGCAGAGAAAGAGACCTTCTTCCACGACTTCCAGAATCGATGCTTTTGACTCTTCCTCAAGATATAGAGACCCTTGAAGCGCTTCACACAGGCAGGGCTGCAAAAGTAATCGGCATCAAAGGGCTAACAGGAAAAGAGGCGGAGGTTTCAATAAAAGGCGCAAAATGGGTTACAGCGATCCGCCTTGCAATCAAAAAGCGCGCTCATAATACAGGGCTCGAAAGAGCAGTCGGAGTTGGCGGAAGGTTTCACTACTACCGCTCCTACACAGTCCTTACGGCAATTGAAGCGATTTTGAATGCATACGAAAAATATCCCGACCTTTTCCACAACTGCGGCGTTGTAGAACAAGACATTGAAAACGGAAAAACCCACTACAAAGAGATTCTCGACGCCCGCAGAGAGCAGGAACTTGAAATAAAGAACAAGAAAAATCTTACAACTTACAAAAACCAAATTCAGCAAAAGGTGGAAAATGCGATATCTTCAATAAGTTCGGCGGGATACCTTCAGTATCTTGAATCAGAGCCCCTAATCGCCCAAAGGTTCAGGGCTTTAACTGCATATTCCAAAAGGACAAATTCAAGAACAACTGAAGAAACAAGAGAAGAATTCTTCTCTTTCACAATCTCAACCGACCAACCCGAGGATCCTGTCAACACATTAACCACTTCAGAAACAAAAGAAAGCGAGGTGAACAATACAGAAGAAATCCCTGTTCAATAAAGCAAAAAACTCAATTTAAATACGCTACGCCCCCGCCCAAAAAGCGGGGGCTTTAATATATCTTGAAAAATCAGCAAATTAATATGTTGCCAATACTGCTACACTTTAAGAATTATATTATTTAATGTAAAATAAATTCTCCGCATTACAAGCGGAGGGGGAGAGACATATTGCGGTTTTTAATATAATTCTTTTCTTTTTGATATGTTAAAAATGGTATAATTTTTTACTGGAGACAAAAGGTATGAAACTAACTGACAACGAGAAAAGAGAAATTGTAAAACTTTTAGAGGCAGACAAGCCCCTTCCAGATAAATACCGATTTCTTCTCTTTGACGACAAAAGGGAGGTTGAACTTGTTTGGAGCGGAAAGACAAACGAGGTTTGCAACATTGTTCTGCCTTTTCAAGTAATTGAGCAGATTGACGAGCCAAGAAGCGGGGCGGGAACAAAAAAGAGCGACTCCGTTTCGGAAAAAGGCGAAAAATTAAAGGAAAAAATCAAAGAAAAAGAGAAGGCATACTTTACCACCCTTCCTTTTGATGAAAGAGGGAGGCAGACAGGCGGCTGGACAAACAAACTTATATGGGGCGACAACAAACTTATTTTGTCCTCACTGAAAAACGGGCCAATGCGCGAAGAGATTGAGAAAACTGGCGGGATTAAACTTATTTATATTGATCCGCCTTTTGATGTGGGGGCTGATTTTTCAATGGAGATAGAGATAGGCGATGAGACATTCACAAAAAAGCCAGGAGTTCTTGAGGAGATTGCTTACAGAGACACTTGGGGCAAGGGGGCGGACAGTTTTATTGCTATGATTTATGA
>JAAZNT010000370.1 GCA_012798145.1 Thermoanaerobaculaceae bacterium
TGTTGAGGAGGCGACTTTTCCGGAAGAGGAACCTTCCGAAGAAGCCACAGAGCCCGGTTTCTTTTTTGCATAATCTGTAATATAGAAACCGCTCCCTTTAAACTGGAGCGCAGGAACTGAAACGCACTTGTGCACAGCCCCTCCGCAAAAAGGGCAAACCGACACAAGAGGATCTTTGAGATTTTGAATTTTCTCAAAGCGTTTCATACAATCGTTGCATTCATACTCGTAAATCGGCATCGCTTCACTCCAGTAGATAAACCATTTTATAACAAAAAAATTCCTTTGTCAAGGGGTTTTCAACAATCATAGTGAACTTTGTTCTTATATGTTTATTGCATTGATTAGCAAGGACTTATAAGTTAGGTTTCCACATTTTGCCTTAACTTTTAAACAATTCATTCACAATTTCAAATTAAGTTAGAATCTTATAAAATTGCCAAAAACAAATTGATATGAATCCATTCCCTTTTCTTTTACAAGAGGAACTGCTACGCTTACAAGGATAATATGGCCAAAAGCACTTTTAAGATTGCCGAGTCTCAAACCAAATCCCACATTTGCATAAGTTTTAGTCCATCCTTCAGATTGAAGCGGCTTTATCGCGCCCGCATCAAAATAAGCCACATATCCCATCTGGACAATTCCCCACAGCGTTTTGTCTGTAATTATTCTATCCTCTGCTGAAGCTATCCACCTTCTTTCCCCAATTCTAAAATGATTGGGATAGCCCCTCAAACCGTCAGAGCCTCCAATGTAAACATAATTTTCAATATCAAGACGGCTTCCCAAAAACACCTCAAGCGAAGCGGCAAAAGTCTGTTTTTTCAATTTAAGGTTGTAATAATCAAATTTCAAGTTCATCTGAACATTTTTATTTAAAGAATCTTCTCTTCTGCCTTCTCCTCTTACTTCCCCAAAAATAAGAACATCATCCGAAACCGCAAATCCTTTATTTATCTTTAAATCAAAATATTTGGCGTCGCTTGTAGAACCAAAATCCTTGGCAAAAAACCCCAAGTGTGTTGTCGCTTCATACCCCAAGTTGTAATCCTCCGCTTTCTGTGTCGCCTTGATATTTTCAAAAGTTCTGAATTTATCTTCAAAATATCCAAGATAGAGGACAAAACCTCTATACCTTCTATCTTCCTGCCTCCCTATAAAATTAAGGTCTTCCCTAAAATGGTATGGGGAGTCGTAAAGGTTCTGCCTTGACCAAAATTCTATTCCACCCCTTAACGCCTTGTCTTTTCTTGCAAACAGCGCCTTCTGAAAATAAACACTTGCCTCGTCTTTAATTGAAGGCATTTCAAGAGAAAGATCCCCGTTCTGATAAAATTTTAGATTAAGTTTTTCTCTTGAAGCGTCAATCCCGAAAGAATATGGCGCTGTAAGTTCGTAAAATGGATACTCTATTTTTAATTTCTTGTAGTAGCCGTCAGAAAGTTTTTGGTAAGATGAAAACAATTGCCACCTTGTCCCTAAAAGCAAAGGGTCAAAATACTCAATTTCACCAATCGTTCTTTCGGGATTCTTCTCATACCCTACCATTAAAGTTTTCCCGAAACCCAAAAGATTCACTTCGTGAAGCCTTATTCTGAAAGTATTTTCACCGCCGACGGAACTGAATTTCAATCCACCCTTCAAACTCCAGGCGTCGTGGACATAAACTGTTGCTGTAACATCTCCATTTTCATCAACTATTGGGTAGATATAGGCGTCTCTTACCCAATCCAATTCGCGCAAAATTCTCTCTGACTCGTAAATAATGCGGGAATCAACAGAGTCTCCCTCTTTAAAAAGCAAAAA
>JAAZNT010000371.1 GCA_012798145.1 Thermoanaerobaculaceae bacterium
AGAAAGTCTATCCATTCTGCAGGGGGCTCCAGTTTTTAGAAAATCTGCATTTACTGCCACAGCAAAGTCTGACAAAAACGAGTCTTCAGTTTCTCCCGACCTGTTGCTGAAGACAACTCCATAGCCAGCCCTTTTTGCAATTTCAATCGCTTCGCAAGTTTCGGTTATTGTTCCTATCTGGTTTGGTTTTATCAGCATAGCATTTGCTATTCTGTCTGAAATTGCTTTCCTAAATAAAGCAGGATTGGTTACGACATAATCGTCCGCCACAAGTTGGACTTTTCCCCCCAGCGCTTTTGTTAAAGCGATCCATCCTTCCCTGTCGTGTTCTCCAACGCCATCTTCAATAGAGATAAAGGGGTATTTTGATATCCATCCTTCATAAAGAGATATAACTTCATCAATTCTTCTTGGCCTGCCTATCCTGTATGTCTTCGTTTCGTCATCATAAAGATTTGATGCTGCAGTATCAATTGCGAGATAAATATCTTTCCCCGCTTTGTATCCCGCTTTTTCAATTGCTTTCACTAAAAGTTCAAGCGCTTCTTCATCCTCCTTAAGATCCGGAGCAAACCCCCCTTCGTCTCCTATTGCGGTTGACAATTTTTTCTCTTTCAAAAGAGATTTTAGCGCGTGATAAGTCTCTGCTCCCATCCTTAACGCTTCTTTGAAACTTTCAGCCCCAATAGGAACTATCATAAACTCCTGCACATCAACATTGTTGTCAGCGTGCGCTCCGCCGTTTAAAACATTCATCATAGGAACAGGAATTCTGTGGGCATAAACACCGCCAAGATACTTATAAAGAGGCATTCCGAGAGAAATTGCCGCCGCTTTAGCCACAGCGATAGAAACAGCAAGGATAGCGTTTGCTCCAAGCGTTTCTTTGTTGGGTGTGGCATCCTTTCTTATCATCGCATAGTCTATTTCTCTTTGGTCAATTGCCAATCTTTCTTCAAGAAGTTCAGCGATTACTCCTTCAATATTTTCAACCGCTTTCAAAACGCCCTTGCCGTTGTATCTATTTTTATCTTTATCCCTTAATTCAAGGGCTTCCGCTTCTCCTGTTGAAGCCCCCGAAGGCACTGAAGCCATCGCAGATGTGCCGTCAGATAATATAACTTCAGCTTCGACAGTTGGATTTCCTCTTGAGTCAAGTATCTCTCTTCCTATTACAGTTTCTATAATCATTTTGCATATCCTCCAAAAATTATTATAAACCCAAATCTAAAAATTTGAAAGAATTTTACGGCAATAAGTTATTCTTTTGTCCAAAATTGTTCTTTAATTTTAAGATGGTGATTTACTGCTCGCGCCATCACAAAAAGCAAGTCTGAGAGGCGATTTAGATATATTAATATATTTTCTTCGATTTCCTCTTTTTCTCCTAATTCAACCACTCTTCTTTCCGCCCTTCTTGCAATACATCTTGAAACCTGAAGAGCAGAGGCAAATTTGCTTCCTCCGTAAAGAATAAATTTATTCAGCGGTGGAATTTCCGATTCAATTTTTTGAATCAATGTTTCAGTCCTTTTGATTCTTTCTTCCGAAAATGGCGGCACAATTTTTCTTATTTTTTCATCTGCATTTTTAGAAAGAGCCAGATGGCTTTCAATCAGATGTAGATCGTTTTGGATTGCGATAAGTTCTTTTACGAAAAGTTCTTTTTCAGAAAAAGAAATGGCAAGTCCGATGAAACTGTTTAATTCATCTACACTTCCGTATGCTTCAACTCTCAAATTGCTTTTGCTTACGGTTTCACCGCCAAGCAAAGAAGTTTTGCCTTTGTCTCCAAATTTTGTTACGATTCCCAAAGGTTTCCCTATTCCTGCTTATTGTGAAAAAGGGCTTCAATTGAATACTTGTCAAATGGCGAAATTTTCACAAATTCAACTCCTATTTCCCACTTCTCCTTCTCTGATGGATTTTCATAAACAACTCTTGCCTCAGCTTCTACAACTTTTCCTACAAGTGATATTGTAAGTTTTAATTTCTTGTTAAGCCCAAATTTTCTATTTGCGAGGAAACTGCATCCGCCGAGCCCCACGACATTTGTAAGGCCGAAACCGCCCTCTTCCGGCTCTTCCAACAATTCCGCAAGCAGAGGATATTCAACGGGTATTCTTGGAAATCTTCTTGTTCCAGTGGTGCCTGTCATTTTTCCTCCCACCAATAATCTTAATTTAAAAATTATTAAATTGCAAGTGGGTGTAGAATATCTATACATATTGGAATTTTTTTATGTGGGAAAGTTCAGTTAATTTGCAAAACTCCTAAGTAGTTCCCAAATTTCTACAAACGCTACTATTGCTAAACAATTTCTTTTTTATCCTTTATTAAACCCAGATTTGTCATAAAAAAAACTTTACCAAGCGATTAGAGATTGCTTAGAGAAAATGGAAGATAATAAACCTATCAATCGGCAGGCAGTTTGCCTTCGGCAACCTGAAACATAATCAAAAATCTTCTTACAAAATTTCATTTTGCAGAATCTTTTTTCTTATGTTTCTG
>JAAZNT010000372.1 GCA_012798145.1 Thermoanaerobaculaceae bacterium
AAAGATGGGAGGTTCTTTGCAAACCGTCAAGGAAATTGAAAAGCGGAGAGGAAATATTTGTTGGGGGTAATATCCTTCTTGTTACTAAAGAGTGCGAAGAGGGAATAAGGGAAATTGAATTTACAAATTGCGATTCTGAGAATATTATAAAAAAATACGGCAAAGTTCCGCTCCCGCCTTACATCAGAAGGGAAGACACCAAAGAGGATAGAAGGAACTATCAAACTGTTTACGCAAAAGAGGGATATTCTGTTGCAGCGCCCACAGCGGGGCTCCATTTTACAAAAAGAGTTTTAAATTCGATCGCCTGCAAAGGCGTTGAAATCGCAAGAATAAGATTGGATGTAGGTTTGGGAACATTCAAGCCCGTTGCGACCGAATTTGTTGAAGAGCATAAAATGCACTCTGAGCATTATTTCATTTCTGAGGAGGCAAAGAGAAAAATAAATTCTGCTCTAAAGGAAAAAAGAAGAATTGTTGCGGTAGGAACGACAGTAGTGAGGACTCTTGAAGACCAGATGCTTAAAAATGGAAAGATAAAAGAAGGAGATTTTGAAACAGATATTTTTATAACTCCCGGTTTTGAATTTAAAGCGGTTGACGCTATGATAACAAATTTTCATCTTCCCGAAACGACTCTTTTAATGCTTGTTTCAGCGTTTAAGAGAAGAGAGATAATTATGAGCGCTTATGAAGAAGCGGTCAAAGAAGGGTATCTTTTTTATTCCTACGGCGATGCGATGCTTTTGATAAACAAAAAGTGAGGATTAAACTTCAAACATCTGAATGGTAGCGAATCTTCTTCTTCCTTCAACAAGCCCGTATGAAAGAGTGCATCTTGGAAGTGGCTTTTCTTCTGCAATTCTCAAACCTAAAAATTCTCTTAAAGAGACAAAAGTTATTCCCATTTTTGTGGCTTTTTCAAGAAAATCTTCAAATTCTTTTCTATATGAAACTCCTTCGTAAAGAGGTAGAATTTCATAAACGGGGTATTTCTGTTTTGCTATTTCATCCAAAAGAAAATTGAAGTAGGATTGGGCGTTTCCGTTTCCGCAGCAAAACCATTCACTTATTAGCGGAAGAGTTACCGGCACCTGCGGCGTTTTCAAAACTCTTGTATCAATTACCGGGAAGAATGGATCCATCCCTCTGCAATCAGAGGAAAAGTCAAAGTAGAAGTTTTCCTTTTCAAGCATGGTGGCGTTGGAACAAAAGAAAGAAGGTGCAGAAAAAGAAGAGCACTTTATTTTAAAATTTTTTTCAAATTCGTCGATTGACCTGTTGTAAAGCTCAGAAATTACCGCTTCGTCCCTCTTTAAAACTCCCTTTATCCATCGGGGTGGAGAAAAACATCCCGAACCCAAATCAAAAGCATTTTCTTTTATTTTGATTAAAATCTCCTCTTGGTTTTGGCATATTTCTTTTGAAGCAAGAAGAAGGCCGGAAAAAACATTTTCAAATCCCTCGGTTTTGAGCATTTGGGACTTTGAAATTTCTTTATAAAAAAAGGGATCAATTAGTGAAAAAAAAGATTCTCCAAGCCCCGCTTTTCCGCTTGAAACAAAAAAAGTGCACTGCGCATTAAAATTTTTTAGAGTTTCAATAATATTGGGGAGCGCAGTTTTTAATGCTTTGTTAGAATCAATTCTTATTTTTAATCCAACTATTTTTCTTCCCAAAAGTTCTTTTCTATAGATAAATTTGTTCTTTAAATCTACCTGCTCCTGCTCATATTTTCTCTTTTTTTCTTTTTCCTGCTGTTCTTCTTTGGATATAGTGTAAATCTGTTTTCTTTTGGTTTGATCCTTTACTGACTTGAATCCAAAAAAACCTCTGAACATTGCTACTCTGTCCTTATACTCTCTTCTTCGTCAAGAGAAAGAGCGACCAAAGCATCCTGAACAGCGGGATCGTTTCTCTCCATTAAAGAGAAAAAGAGAGAATCTTCCTTGCAGTCGAGCAAAA
>JAAZNT010000373.1 GCA_012798145.1 Thermoanaerobaculaceae bacterium
CATGAAATTAAAGAAGGAGGAATCGATGAAGAAGAAAATTGATGTGACTCTTAGCAATTTACCAAAGCTTTTTCCCAAAGACTTTTCCGAAGAGCAGGTGGCAAAGGCACAGACGGTTTTTCTGAAAGAGATGGCTCTCATTCTTCACAAATTCTACAAAGGCAAAATAATGACCGTTCCCAAGGCAGGAGTTTACGGCTTCAACTGGTTCAACATCTGGTACACTCCGGGAGTATCAAAAGTCTCCACATCTATAAGAGACAACAATGACATTTCATTTGAACTATCAAACAGAGGCAATCTTGTAGCAGTGGTGTCAGACTCTACAAGAGTTCTGGGGGACGGGAATGTATCGCCTTCGGGAGGTCTCGGCGTTATGGAGGGAAAAGCATTCTTGATGAAATATTTAGGCGGTGTTGACGCCGTGGCGCTTTGCGTGGATAGCAGAAATGAAAATGGCAAAAACGATCCCCAAAAGGTAATAGACTTTGTGAAGATGGCTGAACCCAGTTTCGGCGCTGTAAATCTTGAGGATATATCTCAGCCAAATTGTTATAAAGTTCTTGATACGCTAAGAGAAGAATGCAACATTCCTGTATGGCATGATGACGCACAAGGAACCGGCTGCGTTACACTCGCAGGTCTAATTAACGCTCTGAAGATTGTGAAAAAGAAGATTGACAAAGTCAAGATTGTCTTTTACGGCGCAGGAGCTTCCAATACAACTATTGCAAGACTGATTATTAAGGCAGGCGGAGATCCTCACAAAATGATATTGTTTGACACAAAGGGCGCCCTTCACACAAACAGACAGGATATAAAAAATGACCCCGCATTTTACAGGAAATGGGAACTCTGCGAACAGACAAACCCGGATAAGATAGACAACATAGAAGATGCTATGGAAAACGCCGATGTTCTTATTAGCCTTAGCACACCCGACCCTAATACTGTAAAACAGGATTGGGTAAGAAAAATGGCAAAAAAAGCAATTGTATTCGCTTGCGCCAATCCCGTTCCGGAAATTTATCCTTATGCCGCAAAAGAGGCAGGGGCGTATATTGTAGCGACGGGAAGAGGAGATTTTCCAAATCAGGTAAACAATTCTCTTGGATTCCCGGGAATTTTAAAAGGCGCTCTGCTTGTTAGAGCAAGAAAAATTACCGATGAAATGGCAATAATGGCGGCATACTCAATGGCAAAATTTGCTGAGAAGAAAGGAATTCATCCAGAGAGAATTATGCCTACAATGGATGAAACTGAGGTCTTTGCCTATGAGGCGGCTGATGTTGCAATGGAAGCGATAAAGAATGGCGTTGCAAGAATCAAATTGAGCAAGGATGAAGTTTTTAAAACTGCACTTAAAGATATTCGCCAATCGAGAGCGATTGTAAAAACTCTTATGGATAAGAAATTCATAAAGCCACCCACACAAAGTATGATAAAAGAGGCTCTTGACAAGGCAATAAAGGCGGTAAAATAGGGATATATCCCAAACAGCTTTAAGCGATTTGATGTAAGTGTTTTAGATTCTTTAATTTGGAAAGGCGGAAATCGTAAAAGATTTCCGCCTTTTTATTTTTCAAGAACTTCTTTTATCTCAATCTTACGGATCCGCCAGCCCTCTTCTGTTTTTGTCAAACCGAACCCAACCTCGTTGACATTTGAAAATTCTTCAAGTGTTCCCCCTTTTGTTTCCACTATTACAGCAGAGTCCGCTTCAGCGGAGAAATCGTCAACGATCTCAATATTTATATCCTTAATAGTAACTTTAAATTTGCTGTTGGAACTCATTAAATAAAGGTATCCTTTCTCAATCTCTTCGATTGGAATTTCTCTTTCGTAATTTCTTCTCTCAATTTTAAGCAGCACTTTGTCTGCAAAAAATTTTCTACTTTTTTTTGACTTGACGGCTATTGAAAGAGGGGTATCCTCTTCGCTTTTTTGAACCCATTCAGCTGTTTTCTTCATAAGGTTTTTGATTTTTCTTTTTTCAGTTGGATAAAATAAAAGCAAAGCAGTAATAAATATTGCCGATAAAACAATCAAAAATATTCTTTTGTTTACCATACCAATTTTCCAATTATCCTTTTTTTTGAAACTTCTCCAAAATCGTGACTCTCCATTGGAACTCCTCTATTGTCACCCACCACAAAAACTTTGCCTTTTTCAACAATTTTCCCTTCATAATTCCAATCTGATTCTGTCTTAATGTATGGTTCACTAATTTCGATTCCATTAACAAAAAGTTTTCCGTTTTTAAATTCAACTTTTTCGTTCTCTTCAGCGACAACTCTTTTAAGAAGAATCACTTTTTGTCCCGCGAGTTTAATTCCAACAATGTCTCCCTTATGAATTCTGCCAAACAGATAGCATATTTTGCACAAAAAATGAATTGAACCATCTTTAAGCGTTGGCTCCATGCTTTTTCCTTTCAGGGCAATTGGCGTGAGAATAAAATAGAAAAAAAGAAACGACGCTAAGGCAACACTAACTGCTCTAATCAAAAATCTCTTGTTCAACTTTGGAAAGAAAAATTCTTTAAGCGATTGTTTACATTCCATAGGTGGCTATTGTATCAAAAGATATTTGAAATCAAAATGATTAAGATGTATCATATTCTCTTTAGGAGGATATTATGGCGGAGGAACATAGCAGTCAACTTGGCGATTTTATCAAGGGTAGATTGCTTTTCATTGAAAATTACTGCAAAGAAAACAACATCAACTATAAAGAAGTGTTGGAAAAGATTGAAGAAGAAGCTATAAAAAGGGCGGGCTCAAAAGAAAAGGAAGATTTTTTGAGGACAAGACTTTTTGGTGGCTTGGTCCTTCCAACCTCAATTCTTCCATATTGGCTTGACAAAGTCTTTCTTGAAGCGATGTCTGCAGTTTTAAAAGGTCAAAATAGTCCACTTTTCACTACAACTTCAAAAATTTCCTGTATCCCGTTTGAAGCAGGAAGATTTAACGCTAAAAGGCAGGCTGATACGATTTTCAAAATAATGTTCAACAACCGAACTCCTTCAGATTGGCTAAAACTGAGTTTCCCTGTTCTCTACCGAAAATGCTATGGTGAGGAAGCCGGTGAAAAATTAAAGATCATTGAGCATTCTAAAACACACTTTGAAATAATAACGGACAACACAAACCTTGAAAAAGCATTACGAATAGATTGTTCAACGGTCATAGGCTATCTTTACGGCTCTCTGGAAAAACTAAACGCCAAAAATATTTTAATAACACACGATAAATGCCTCGCAGAAACGCCAGCTCCCAAAAAACTTTGCTCATTTGATATAACTTTTGATATTTAATTGAACTACAGAGAATTTATTTTTTTTGATTGTCACAATCTTCTTTATTTTTTTTGTTGTAATAATTCATTGCATAGTTGAAGCCCCTGAAAAGAGCGTCTTTTAAAGCGGCGGCTCCAGTATTTACACCTTCAAGAAATTTTTCGTAATCTTTCTCTTCAATTTTTGAAAGAAGGTAATCTATGATATTCTCTTTTTCAATGCCCTCTTTTTTTACACCAAACCTTATTCTCGGAAATGTTTTTTCACCTAATTCGCTTATGATAGATTCCATCCCGTGATGCCCGCCAGCGCCTCCAGAAAGCCTCAACTTAATTGAAGCAAAAGGAAGGTCAAGATCATCGTAACAGACAATAATGTTACTTGGCTCAAGCTTGTAATCGCTTAAAAGACTTCTTACTGCGATCCCAGAATTGTTCATAAATGTTTGAGGAAGGGCGAGAATTACACCTTCTCCTTTTATGTTTATAGTCGCAATTAAGGATTCTTTGTGTTTTTTGAATCTTCCTGCTTTAAGGTCTTCTGCAAGTTTCAAAACTATCTCAAAGCCAGCGTTGTGCGGAGTCCTTTGGTATTCTTCTCCCGGATTGCCAAGCCCAACAACAATCTTTGAAACTTGCATTTATTTGGAAAAGATTACTTCTCTTCCTTCTTTTCCTTCTTTTCCTTCTTCTCTTCCCCTTCGCCTTCTTCTTCGGTCTTCTTGCCTTTGGCTATGACTTCAGGTTCGGCGACCTCTCCTTCAGCTGGAGCTGCTGGGGCGACTTCTACTTCAGCCTTTGGCGGAATTATGTGAACTATCGGCTGGTTTTTGTCTTCAGCAAGGATTTTAACTTTTTCACCAAGGTCTATCTGACTAATTTTAATGGATTGTTTAATCCTTAAAGAAGAAATGTCGAGGGTTACCTTTGCAGGCACAGAAGCGGCTTCACATTCAACTTCAAGTTCTCTTATCACCTGATCAAGAAGACCGCCGTCCTGTTTTACTCCTATAGGAGTTCCCTGACATTCAACTGGAATTTTGACCTTGATTTTTTCTTCGGGATCTGTCCTTCTAAAATCGGCGTGAATAAGTTTATTCGTTAGAGGGTCAATCTGAAAGTCCTTTATCATAACATGCCTTCTTCTCTTTGTTCCTTTTAAAGAGAAAAGAAGCAATGTGTTCATCCCTTTTTCCGACCTTAAGATCTCAATTACTTTTGCCGAATCGACATAGATTGGAATCGGCTCTGTGCCTCCGCCATAAACTATCGCTGGTGTTTTTCCTTCAGGCACTCTTCTTCTGCCAGCTTTGCCGAGAAGTTCCCTTTTTTCTACCACTATTTCCTGAATTTGCTCTGTCATTTCAAACTCCTAAAGCATAAGATGTATTAAAATAGTTATTTTATAACGAAATCAACTTTTTTTCAAGTATTATTCCATTGACTCCAGAGAAAATTCCGGAAAATCATAGAAATATCCGCTTTTATTGAAATAATCTACCTCAGCTCTAACAAGGGAAGTATGGGCGTCTTCGATTTCCAAAAACCTCTGAAACACTTTTTTGCCTTCGCTTCCAAATTCTCCAGCAAGTTTTTGATAAAGTCTTGTCGCCTCCTCTTCAAGCTCAAGAGCCCTTAAAAGCCGCTGCATCTCCCCTTCGCTTGGATGTTTCTTGCCTGTTTCCTTCAAAGACTCCTCGCCTTCAAGCGCCCAAGATTCTCTGGTAAAAAGCGTTGGAAGCTCTTTGTCCTCTATTTTCCCGCTATTCTCATAGTTTGCAAGCATTTTTTTAAGATATCCAACATGCCCTTCTTCCTCTTTTGCAAGGAAGTTGTAAAAATGCTT
This sequence comes from Thermoanaerobaculaceae bacterium, assembly GCA_012798145.1. GTDB lineage: Bacteria > Acidobacteriota > UBA4820 > UBA4820 > UBA4820 > UBA4820. Next base: position 5,144 of record JAAZNT010000373.1, read on the forward strand.
TCCCGATTTATCAGATTCCTTTTCGGCTGATTCGGCATAATATTTTGCTATTTTCTTTTCAAGTTCAAGGGCGCTTTCAATCGCTTCTTTAAGGTTCATATTTCCTCCTTACAAATTCATAAATTAAAATGTTATAATGGTTGAATTAAAAGGTCAAGTGTGATGGCTGAAATAAATGTTTTGAGCGACATAGTGATTAACAAAATATCCGCAGGAGAAGTGGTTGAAAGACCCGCCTCTGTTGTAAAAGAACTTATTGAAAACAGCATAGACGCAGGAGCAGACAAGATTTCCATAGAGGTTGAAGAGGCAGGAAGGAAACTAATTCTTGTTGAGGACAACGGCAAGGGAATCGCAAAGGAAGACCTCCCTTTAGCGCTCACAAGGTATGCCACTTCTAAAATCAAAGATGAAAGCGACCTCAATTCAATTGCGACGCTGGGATTCCGCGGAGAGGCGCTCGCGGCTATATGTGCTGTGAGCAAAGTCAAAGTTGAAAGCAGGCGCAGCAACTCTCCTTTCGGTTTTGCAATTGAGGCAGAAGGCGGCAAAGAAGGAGAAATCTATCCTGTTGGGGCAAAAGAAGGGACAAGAGTTTCGGTTAGGGAACTTTTTTATAATACCCCCGCAAGAAGCAAGTTTTTAAAAAGCGACCCTGTTGAACTTTCGCACATCATTTCGCTTGTTGAATCTTACTGCATAACAAAACCGCAAATATCATTTTCGCTTAAATCAAACGGCTCAACGGTAATAGAAGTTTCGCCAGCGCAATCGGGAAGAGAAAGATTTTTTGACCTTTTTCCCGAATTCAACCAAACCGACTTCAGAGAAGTTAAAAATAGTCTTTCTTCTCTTTCAATTGAAGGAATCGCAGGAGAGTCTTCAAAAAATTTCTCTTCGTTTAGATACATTTTCACATCGGTCAACGGACGGTTTGTAAAAGATAAACTCATAAACAGCGCTATATTGAAATCTTACGAAGAAACTATCCCCAAAGGAAGATATCCCATTGTTTTCCTTTCTCTTTCACTTCCATGCGATGAGGTAGATGTAAATGTCCATCCCACAAAAAAGGAAATAAAATTTAGACAACAAAACCTTGTTTATGATTTTATACAAAAGAGCGTTTTCAAGGCGTTTCATCCATCCCAACCAGTTTTCTTTCCATCAATGGATAAAGAAAAATCGGCAGAACAATTCTTTAAAGAGAAAACTTTCGGGTCAGTAAAAGAATCTCCTTCCCTTTTTAAGACCGATTTTGAAGCTACAACTCCTATTTCCTCAAAAGTGCCCCCTCCCTCTTCCCATAAAGTTCTGGCTGTTTGGAGGAAAGGGTTTATAATTCTTGATTCTCCCGGTGGAATCTCCATCGCCGACCAGCACACTCTCCACGAAAGAATCCGATTTGAAGAGTTCAGACATTTCATTGAAAGCAAAGGCGAGAAAAAGCAGTTCCTTGAAACAAGGTGTTATGCTGTTCCAAGAAATTTAAGAAGCAGAATTGATGAGTTGAGCCAAATATTGAATGAACAGGGCTTTGAAGCTGAAGCCGTCAGCGAAAACGCAATAGGTGTCAGAAGTTATCCTGCTTTTCTTGAAGAAAGGGAAATAGATCCGCTCTTGGAAGAGTTTATCTCTGAAGGAGGAGAAATTCTCAAAACTCCTAAAGAATTGCACAAAAGCGTTCTTGTTATGCGTTCCTGCAGAGGAGCGGTTATGCTTGGAGATGAACTTTCAATAGAGAAAGCGCAATATCTGATAGACAAACTTTTCTCTCTAAACGCTCCTTTGACCTGCCCTCACGGCAGACCTATTATTTACACCATAAGAGAAGATGAGATTCTTTCAAGGTTTCACAGAAGGTAAAAAATGAAAAAGTTGTTTGCTCTTTTGTTTTTATCATTGACAATCCTCTCCTGCTCGCAGAACTTTGAAAAAAAGAAAGAGCCCCCACAAGCCCCACAAAAATTTAAAGAAGCAAAGCCGGTTGAAAAAAATGAAAAATAATAGTTTTGAAAATTTTGCCCGTCTTGTTGAAATTATGGAAAAACTGCGCGGTCCAAAGGGATGCCCTTGGGACAAAGCTCAAAAAAGGGAGGACTTGAAAACATACCTCCTTGAAGAAACTTACGAAGTTCTTGACGCCATCAATGAAAAAAGCGATGAAAAACTCAAGGAAGAGTTGGGAGACCTTCTTCTTCAAATAGTGTTTCACGCTCAGATTTCAAAAGAAGAGAAGAAATTTGACATTGAAGATGTATGCAAAGAGATTAACGAAAAACTTATAAGAAGGCATCCGCATGTCTTTTCAGATGTGGAAGCGAAAACGCCCGATATCGTTTTAAAAAACTGGGAAAAGATAAAAAAAGGGGAAAAGAAGGGGAAGTCAGCCCTTGAAGGAGTTCCCAAAATCTTCCCCGCCCTCTTAAAAGCTTATCGGCTTCAGGAAAAAGCGGGGAGGGTCGGCTTTGACTGGGAAGAGACAAGACAGGTTGAAAAAAAAGTGAAGGAAGAACTCAGAGAACTTCAGGAAGCGATTAAAGACGGGGAAAAGCAGAAAATAAGAGAAGAACTCGGGGACCTTCTTTTCGCAATTGTTAACCTTTCAAGGTTTTTAAAAATAGACCCCGAAGACGCGCTTCAAAGCGCAAACGAAAAATTTATAAGGAGATTCAAGGCGATAGAAAAGAAAGCAACCGCAAACGGGAAAGAACTTCACGGAATGACCCTTGCCGAGATGGACGCCCTTTGGGAAGAGGCTAAAAGGGATGA
>JAAZNT010000374.1 GCA_012798145.1 Thermoanaerobaculaceae bacterium
CGCCCTGCTTTTTGGCTCTCAAAAACTCAAAGAGGCAGGGCTTAAAAAGCCGTTGAGAGACGCCAGAATTCTCCTTTGTTTTTCATTAAAAATTGAAAAATGTGAAATGATGGCAAATCTTGAAAGAAAAATTGGAAACGACTCTTTTGCCAAGTTTCGCAAATTAATTGGAAGAAGAGCCAATTTTGAGCCGATTCAATATATCACGGGATTGCAGCCATTTTACAACACCTTCTTGGAAGTTGGAAAAGGGTGTTTGATCCCGAGAGCAGAAACTGAATTTCTTGTAGAAGAGGCGCTCACAATTGCCTCAGGGATAAAATTCCCGAAAATAGCCGATTTGGGTTGCGGTTCAGGGGCAATCTTAAAAGCAATTTCAGAAGAATTGAAAAAAGGAATTTTTATAGGGATTGAAAAGAGCAGGCGATCACTACTTTGGGCTTGCAAAAATCTTAAAGAGTGCTCAAAGTGTAAATTGATTCTTGGCGACTATGAATTGGGGGCATTTATGAAAAACATTGACATTATTGTCTGCAACCCTCCCTATATAACAGAGGAAGAATTTGAGAAACTTCCCCAAGAGATAAGGTTATTTGAGCCGAAATCGTCTCTACTTACTAAAGAAGTTTTTTACTTTTACGAAATGGCTCTAAATTTTGCTCAAAACGCTTTAAAGAAAAGCGGTTTTATTCTTTTTGAAATAGGAGCGGAGCAGGCAAAGAGAAATGCTCATTTCAATAGAATTTCTCCATATTTTGAAGTTCATAAGAAAATAAAAGATTATGGAGGGAAATTGAGAGTAGTTGTGTTGAAAAAGATAAGCTCAAATTTGTCAAAAGATTAGATTTTTTTAACGACTTTCATAAGAGAAAATGGAAGATAACCAACCCTACAATCGGCAGGCAGTTTGCCTACGGCAACCTGAAACATAATCAAAAATCTTCTTACAAAATTTCATTTTGCAGAATCTTTTTTCTTATGTTTCTGTAAATGGCTTCGCCATTTTCAGCCTGCCTAAAGTTCATCAATCTCTTTTTAAACATCAAACGAGTGCACCGGCGGTGGGGGGTAATCTGCTGCGTCAGACTTCGGGGGTCAAATCCTCAATGAATATAAGTTCACCTCCGGTTTGCCCACCCTCGTCTTCCTTGCATCTCACCCCCCAGCGCCTATGTGCACTTATCTTCCATTTTCTCTAAGCAATCTCTAATCGCTTGGTAAAGTTTTTTTAATGACAAATCTGGGATAAAATAAATTGGTTTTTTAAAGCTCTTGAATTTTGCACTTTTTTTAGTTAGATTTACACTTTGCGTTTTTGGAGGAGTTAAATATGAGAATTCTTTCTGGCATCCAGCCTTCGGGAAAACTTCACTTGGGGAACTACCTTGGTGCGATCAAACAGCACATTGAACTTCAGGATAAAGGCGAGGCGTTTTATTTTATTGCCGATTACCACGCTTTAACTTCATTAAGAGACAAAGATGCGCTTATGCAGTACACTTTTGATGTCGCTCTTGATTACCTTGCGCTCGGGCTTGACCCAAACAAAGCGACATTTTACAGGCAGTCTGACCTTTCTGAGGTGACTGAACTTACCTGGCTTTTATCAACAGTTACACCGATGGGTCTTCTTGAAAGGTGTCATTCCTATAAAGATAAGATTGCCAAAGGAATCAGTCCCGACCACGGACTTTTTGCTTATCCTGTTTTGATGGCGGCGGACATCCTCATAGTCGATTCAGATGTAGTACCAGTGGGAAAGGATCAAAAACAGCACATTGAAGTTACAAGAGACATTGCTCAAAGGTTCAATTTCATCTTTGGCGAAGTTTTTAAAGTGCCGCAGGAAAGAATAATGGAAGAAACTGGAGTAATCCCCGGGATAGACGGTCAAAAAATGAGCAAATCTTACGGAAATGCAATTGAAATTTTCCTTGAAGGAAAAGAGTTGAAGCAGAAAGTTATGAGCATCGTAACAGACTGCGCGCCGGTAGAAGCCCCCAAAAACCCCGATACTAATAATGTTTATAACCTTCTGAAATTCTTTGTTTCTGAAGAGGAAAACAAAGAGTGGCGTGAGAGGTTTATCAAAGGTGGAGTCAAATATTCGGAGGTCAAGAAAAGATTGATCTCCGCTCTTGACGAAACTTTTGGAAGCGCAAGGGAAAAGAGAAAAGAACTTTCAAACAGAAGGGATTATGTCTTTGATGTTTTGAAAGAAGGGGCGAAAAGAGCAAGGGAAACAGCCCAAAAGACGCTTTTCAAAGCAAGAGATGCTGTAGGTTTGGGAAAGAAACTGTCCTGAAAACTTGACAAAACCTAAATTGGAACATATATTATTATTGGAGGGTCTTTTATGAACGAGCGGGATAAAAGGACTGCCCCCCGAGTTCCTGTTGATCTGGAAGGGCTTATAAGTCCGAACGGTTGGTTAAAAAAAGAAGTGAAAATAGGAAATATCTCTGAAAGCGGTGTCCTTATAAAAACACAGATCCCTCTTTTTTCATTGTCAAAAGTTTTTGTCAAACTCAATCTTGACGGCAAAGATTTTGAGGGTCAGGCGATATGCGTGCGAGTCTCTTCCAAGCCTCCGTGGGAAGCGGGGCTTCAATTTGTTGATGTTGACGAAGAAAACAGGAAGATACTTGCTGAATTCTTGAAGAAGAGACTTGTAACGGTTGAAGAGCAAAACTGACAAAACAAAAATAGTTCTTGCCGCGACAGGAGCAAGCGGGGTAAAACTTTCTCTTTCTTTTCTGAAAATAATTTTGCAGTCAAAAAGCGTTGAAAAAGTCTATTTTCTTTATTCAAACGCCGCCTTTGAAGTTTATCGACAAGAGGAGGGCTGTTCCTTAGGCAAAGTTCTAAAAAAAATTGAAAATGAAAAATTGAGTGTTTATAAGGAAGAATTTCTTTCTGCTGAAATCTCTTCAGGCTCATCGTTTTTTTCTTCTATGGTTATTCTTCCTTCAAGTATGGCGACAATAGGGGCGATTGCTTCCGGAGCGTCAGACGGGCTTATTCACAGGGCTGCCGATGTCTGTCTAAAAGAAGAAAGAAAACTAATAATATGCCCGAGAGAAACTCCATTCTCGTTGATTCATTTAAGAAATATGACTCTTCTTAAGGAAGCGGGGGCGACAATACTTCCTTTTATTCCCCAATACTATACGAAGCCAAAAACTATCAAAGATTTGGAAAACCACTTTTTTAAAAGAA
>JAAZNT010000375.1 GCA_012798145.1 Thermoanaerobaculaceae bacterium
CCTAAAAAGAGGATTCCCCATTTATTTATTAATAGCGGTTATCCTCCCTTAAGAGGTTATCACTCTCACAGAGCAATACTTCAACTTCAAGACATCCTTGAAACAAGAGTTATAAGCATAAGGGCAATTACACTGAAAAGGTTTGTCAGTAGAAAATATAGTATTGATGGGATAGATGTTGAAGAAATTTATATTCCTGTAGTTCCATTTATGAACAAGAACCTTCCATTTATTAGATATGCGGCTCTTTTTTCTTATCCAAAAATTAAGAAAAAATTAAAAGAGGCGCTAATTATTGAAAGCGGTTCTTTATACCCTACAGGAGAAATAGTAAGGAGATGGATGGAGTTAGGGGAAGAATTAAGTTGCGCAAAAATAGCAGATGCAATTGGAGACGATGTGAAGGTAGATTTGCCGAAACTTTCAGCAGTAGATAGGGAAAAAATTATAAATTTTTATAACTGTATTTTAAGCAACAGCAAAGATATGTCTGAACAGTTGAAAAGGATGTCTACCAAACATCCATTGATTCTTGAGGCATACCGAGGAGTTGATTTTGATAAATTTAACAAAAATGTTGTCGCCAAAGGACCTTTTTTGAACAAACCTTTCCCAAGATTTTTATACCTTGGGGGATTTCCAACTTTGATTGAGAATCTTGGCGCTGAAGATGTTAAAGGAGGAATGTATCTTTTAGAGGCGTGGAAAATATTTGAAAGAATTAGTAAATACGGCTTTTTGATTATTGGAGGACCAAACGGAGATTGCAAATATGTAAAAGAATGGAGGGAATCGCTTCTTTATCCCGAAAGAGTTTCTATAGTTGGAAGATTAAAAGCAGAAGAAATTCCTAATTATTTAAATGGCGTAGATATTGTTGTAATTCCATCTCTTAGCGAAGGTTTGCCAAATCTTGCAAATGAAGCTCAAGCTTGTGCAATTCCTGTTTTAGGGACTGATGCCGGAGGCATTCCAGAGACAGTTGAACATCTTAAAACAGGACTGATTGTTAAAAAAAAATCCGTTCAAGAACTTTTGAAAGGACTGTTGTGGTTTTCTTCAAGAAATGAATATGAAATAAAAAATATGGGCGAATATTCATCTCAAAGGATTAAGAAGTTATACCCTTGGAGCAGATATAGAGAAACAGCGATTAAAGGTTACAAATATGCTCTTTCAAAAAGAGGTATAAATATAAATTTTTAGAAAGGATTAATAAATGAAAACAGAGAATGAAGAAATCAAGGGACTGCCAGAGAATGCGAGGAGAGTTCTGAACAAAGGGGAGAAATATGTCCCTGTTGTTCCTGATGAGACGGGAGTCCCTGAAGTAACAATCCGTTCTGTTTCAATGGGGCTTATCTTTTGCGCTATTTTTGCAATGGCTGCAGCGTATCTTGCCTTAAAAGTTGGACAGGGTATTGAAGCGGCGATTCCTATTTCTATTCTCGCCGTTGGAATGGGCGTGTTTTTTAAAAGAAAAAGTTCCCTTCTTGAGAATGTTATCATTCAGTCAATTGGTGCAAACTCATCGCATGTCGTAGCGGGAGCTGTTTTCACCATACCTGCCCTTTATATGCTTTCGGCAACTCCAAATTCTGGCGTTTCTCAACCATCAATTTGGCAAGTCATTCTTGTTTCATTTTTAGGAGGATGTCTCGGAATACTATTCCTAATTCCATTAAGATATCATTTTATGGTTGAAATGCACGGACAGTTTCCTTGGCCTGAAGCAACGGCTACCACCCAAATTCTTCTTAGTGGTGAAAGAGCGGGCAAGCAGGCAGGTATTCTCGCCCTTTCGGCTGGCATAGGCGCTCTTTATGACGGAATAGTGACAACATTTCACGGAATGGCGGAAATGATTACTTTAAAGACTGTCGGCGTAGGCAAACTTCTTCAAAACAATTTTATGACATTCAGAATGCTAAACAATGCGGCAATCATCGGAATTGGATACATAATTGGGCTGAAATATGCTCTGGTTATTGCTTCAGGGTCTTTCCTTTCATTTTTCGTTTTGGTGCCACTTGTTTATAAGATTGGAGCAAATTTGACAACAGTCTTGCCTCCGGGAGATATTCTTATTTCAGCGATGACCCCCGATCAAGTATTCAAAAGCTATGTAAGGATAATCGGTGTTGGTGGTATTGCTGGTGCCGGAATAATGGGGGTTGTTACATCTTTTCCTTCTATGATAAGAAGCATTTCTGCTAATATGAAGGGGTTAAAAAGCAAAGGGGACAACGGAGAGAAAACCTTTGTTCCGAGAATAGAAAGAAGTTTGTCGGGAATTACAGTGTTATGTGGCTTGCTTGCTTTTGTAATTGTCGCTTTTATGTTTTTTGCTTTTGGGCTTAATCTTGAAAATCCTTTGCTTCCCGCTTTCGTTGGCGTTGCCCTTGTAACTTTCATTGCTTTCTTGTTTGCTCCTGTTGCAGCGCGTGCTATAGCGATAATTGGAACAAACCCTGTTTCAGGAATGACTATGCGTACTTTGATAATAACAGGTTTTGTAATGCTTAAGCTTGGACTATCAGGCGGTCAAGGTATGTTTGTCACAATGATGGTTGGAGGCGTGGTTTGCACCGCTCTTGCGGCAAGTGGCGCTCTTTCAACAGATTTGAAGATCGGGCACTGGCTTGGAGCTACCCCTGCAAGGCAGCTTGCTTTGAAGTTTCTTGGAACGCTTGTGGCTGCAACATTTTGCGGAATATCTATGTGGGTAATGTCGCAGACAGATCCCTCGCAAGGATTCGGCACAAACGCAATTCCAGCGCCGCAGGCATCAGCGATGAAGGAGATTCTTGTCGGCATATTTGGAATTGGCGGAGGAGGATTAAGGTGGTTTTTCTTTGCTCTTGGGGTGATACTCTCAATTATTTTAAGAATGGTGAATGTTCCTGCACTTGCTTTTGCTCTTGGAATGTATCTTCCCATTGAGTTGAATACGCCGGTTTTGCTTGGCGGAATTTTGAGTTACATAGTTCAGAAGAGAGGCAAAAACGAAAGCGAAGAAGCACCTAAAAAAAGACACGATGTGGCAATTCTTGTAGCGTCGGGCTTTATGGCTGGCGGAGCTATTATGGGAGTAATTGATGCCGTAATGAATGCGATTATAATGAAAACAAGCGGGTCTCTCCGACCGAAAACTTCCATCCACATTCTTTCTGAAAAAGTTTGGGAAGGAAGCGGAGGGGAAGTAGTTGCTTTGATATGTGTTGTTGCTTTGTCGCTGTTCTTGGTTTTCTATTCCAAAAATAAATCCCAGATAATCACAGGTGAATAATTTCTTGTTGGATTTTAGGGTCTAAGTGAAAAGTATTGTTCAAATTTAAAACAGCAATGTTTTATATGTCATTTATTGGCTTTTCGTTTTTCTTCTTAATGATTTAGTTTAAAATACTTGACAATATCACTTCTTTTTGTTAATATTTTATTGGTGTTTGACCTCTGACGCCGATGGGAAGGTTTTAATGAAAGGGGTTGTTTTTAGGAAGATGAATAAAAGGAGAGAAGAATGAAGAGAATATTGATGCTGATTTGTTTTCTTGGTCTTTTGGCTGTGGGAACGTTGGCTCAGCAGTATCAAGAGGGGATTCCTTGGGGCAATGCTTATTTTAAGCCGTCGGTTGAGTTTATTTATGCTCATTCTGACAATATTATGCGTGTTGATTCATCAATGGGGGATAAACTTGACGACAACTTTTGGATAATTAGACCCCAAGTAGGGCTTGAATTTCCATTTGAGAACAGTTATGTCAATCTCGCCATTCAGTATGAATATAAAGATTACGATGATTATGATCTGGTTCACCATGACACTTGGGCTGGAACTTTGGATTCTCAATTTAGATTTGCCAATAACAGTGTTTTGTCAATAAAAGATCACTATATTCAAGGTGTTCAACAGACGGAGCAATTTGACCCAGATATGGAAGTTTATTGGGGAACATCTAAATTCAGCAGGAACCAGTTGGTTGTTGATTATTCTATAAGGGTTACATCGCTTAATACACTTGGTTTCCATCTTTCCCACAATTTTGTTGATTTTAAGAGCGATAATGATTCAGGAATTTTACCTTTTTATAGCTATGGCCAAAAAGGAGGAGGAATCACTTGGAAATATCACTATCAACCTTTGGCGTCTTTGGTGTTTGAGTGGGAGTTAATTCAATCTGACCCTCGCAACGATAACTATCTTTATACCCCTGTTGGAACATTTACAACTGAAAAATCCTATAGAGAAAACAGAGTTTCTATCGGATGGGAGGGTAATGCCCAAAGAAAACTTTCTGGTTTTGCAAAAATTGGTTATAAGAGGATGAATTTTGGTGATTACTTGGGGATCTCTTTTGACGATTACAAGGGCGTAGTTGCGGATGCTGGTTTGACATTGAGATTAACAGAATTTTCTGATTTGAACGCTGTTCTTTTCAGGCATGGCAATCAATCATCATTTAATGTTAATAACTATTATACCGCAACAGGAGCGGATATAAGATTTCACCATCAATTCAACAGATACCTATTTGGAACTATAGGAGGCAAATATCAGAAAAACGACTATCCTGAAGGAATTGATTATGACATTAACAAAGACGGGATGGTAGATGTTAGTATGTTTTGGTATTTGAGAGGGCAGAAAAGAAATGACGAAATAACGCAATTTCTTGCCGAACTTGGATATCATTTCACTCCTCGAGTAAGCTTAAGACTTAATTATCTTTACGAAAATAGGGATTCTAATCTCAGATATATTGATGCATTTAATATTTTGAGAAAGCCATTTTCATATTCAGAAAACAGATTTGTTTTCCAAATTCAGATGGGATGGTAAAAATTTGCTTAGGTGGATAAAAAGTGCGGGCGGTTGTCTTTCCGCCCGCTTATTTTATATTTTGCTCTTTACGCTCTTTTCTTTTTCTGCTCTTTGTCTGATCATTGATGGAAAAGCAGGAAGCATAACTTTTCAAGATTTTGGTTCTTTTTCTGTTTCAGGAGCCTCTCCAAATCTGGAAATAAAAATACAATACGAAGGGAAAAAACCTCAAATAAGCCAAGAGCTCTCAAATTACATAAAAGAACAAAGCCAAAATCTCCTTTTGGTTGTTATTCCCATAGAAAAAGAACCCGTTTTTTCAGTTTCCATAAATACTTTGAGGTTATCCTGGAAAGAAAGTAAAGTTGAAAATTCAATCTTTTTTGTTAAAGATCCTCCTGTCTACCCGATAGGTTCGGGAGATAGACTTCTTGTGGAGGTTTACGGTGTTGAGGATATTAACAAGGAGGTTGTTGTTGACCCTCAGGGTTTTGTAACGCTTCCTCTTGTTGAAAGGCTGTCGGTTAAGGATATGACCTTGAACGACCTTCAAAAGTATCTTGAAGAAAAATATTCAGAATACATTCAAGATCCCCAGATAAACATCCAATTGAAGGAATATGGAAGCAGATTTGTAAATGTTTTGGGGGAAGTTGACTCGCCAAAACGAATTGCTCTTAAAAAAGCATTAAGACTCCTTGATGCCATATCGGAAGCGGGTGGGTTTACAGCAAAATCCGGTGATATAGAAGTTCAGAGAAGAGATGCAACCGGCTCAATGCAGAAGATACTAATTTCAAAAGATGCGCTTCTTAGCGCAGGTGAAGGAAATGAGAATATTTATGTTTTTGACCAAGACACAATAAATGTCCTTCCTGTCGCCTCTATTTATGTGTCGGGACAGGTTAAAAGCCCTCAATCTATTCAATATACAAAAGATTTAACCTTGTTAAGAGCCATAGCTAAAGCAGGAGGTTTTACGGAGTGGGCAAACAAGGATAAAATCATAATTTTAAGGCAGGATCCAAGCGGAGAAACAAAAAGTATTAGAGTGGATGCTTCAAGAATAGAAAAGGGAAAAGACAAAGATGTTCCTCTTCTTCCCAACGACCATATTGTTGTCTACGAAAGGAAGTTATTCTAAATATGCCTATTGGAGAAAATGTTCCTAAAATTCAACCAGAAGCAACAATAGCGCACGAATTTGATCTTGCAAAATGGGTGTTTATGCTTCTTGAACACAGGTGGTGGATTATAGGTATAACAGCGCTTACGACCTTTTTGGCGCTCATATATTCGTTCCTTGTGACCCCTATATATCAAGCGACTACAACTGTTTATGTTCAAACTTATTCAAGGGCTCCCATAGGCAACCAGAATATGGTTGGTGCTGGCTCTTGGACTGAAGAACTAAAATTTTACAATTCACAAGAGGCGGTCATAAAAAGTAGAGCTGTTATGGAGGAAGTTGCAGAAAGACTTAATCTTCAGAATCACAAAGCTTTTAAAGGAGTTAAAGATCCTGCGGGAGTCCTTGTTGGTTATGTGAGAGTTGACCAGATTAAGGAAAGCGCTTTATTCA
>JAAZNT010000376.1 GCA_012798145.1 Thermoanaerobaculaceae bacterium
ATACAATATTGCTCAGTTTTCTGATTTTTCGGTTGATTTTGCTCTTGAAAATATTGAAAGTTTGAAGTTAAGCGTTCAGGATGAAAAAATAGCAAGATTAATCCTCAAAGAGATAAAATCAAGACTTAAATTCCTTCAAAATGTGGGGCTTGGATACCTTACCCTTTCCCGCTCAGCGGCGACTCTTTCTGGCGGAGAAAGCCAAAGAATTAGACTTGCAACCCAAGTTGGAAGCCAACTTACAGGAGTTTTGTATGTTCTTGATGAACCTTCAATAGGGCTCCATCCAAGAGACAACAAACGGCTGCTTGAAACGCTTTTTTCAATGCGCGACCTTGGAAACACAATAGTAGTAGTTGAACACGACGAAGCCACAATGATGGCGGCAGACCATATTGTGGATTTAGGTCCAAGGGCTGGAATTCACGGCGGGGAAGTTGTGGCAGAAGGGACTCCCGCTGAAATTATGAAGAATGAAAATTCGCTTACGGGAAACTATCTGTCTAAAAGGTATGAAATAGCAATCCCCGAAAAAAGAAGGAAGCCCAAAAATTTTTTGAAAATCATAGGAGCGAAAGAGCATAACTTAAAAGAGATTGATGTTCCAATACCGCTTGGAGTTCTTGCTGTGGTGACCGTAGTTTCAGGTTCTGGCAAATCGACTCTTGTTCACGATGTTTTATATAAAGGACTTGCGAGAAGAGTTTACCATTCAATAGAGATGCCCGGGGAACACAAAGACATTCTAAATTGGCAGATTATTGACAAAATCATAGAAATTGACCAATCTCCGATAGGAAGAACCCCCAGAAGCAACCCCGCCACATATACTGGGCTTTTTACTCCAATTAGAGAGGTTTTTTCTCAAGTTCCGGAAGCAAGGGCAAGAGGATACACCCCGGGAAGGTTTTCTTTCAATGTCAAAGGAGGAAGATGTGAAGCGTGCGAAGGAGATGGAGTCATAAGAATTGAGATGCATTTTCTTCCCGATGTTTATGTAACCTGCGAAACCTGCAAAGGCACAAGATACAACAGGGAAACGCTTGAAATTAAATTCAAGGGGAGGAATATAGCAGAAGTTCTTGAAATGACTGTTGAAGAGGCGCTAACATTTTTTGATTCAATTCCGATTATCAAAAAGAAACTTAATCTTCTCAACGAAGTGGGGCTGGGCTACATTCACCTTGGACAGAGGGCGACAACCCTTTCTGGAGGGGAGGCGCAAAGAATAAAACTTGCAAAAGAGCTTTCAAGAAGCGCCAAAGGCAACACGCTTTACATTCTTGACGAGCCGACGACGGGACTCCATTTTGAGGACACAAAGCAACTGATAAAGGTCTTAAACAGGCTGGTTGACGCAGGAAACACAGTTGTCGTGATAGAGCACAATCTTGATGTAGTCAAGTGTGCCGATTATATAATTGATTTGGGACCCGAAGGGGGCGAAGAAGGTGGTAAAATAGTTGCTTTGGGAACGCCGGAAGAGATAGCGGATTGTCAAAAGTCTTATACGGGAGAATTTTTAAGAGATATTTTGCGGAGGAAAAAAGATGAAAAGAATGCCGGAATTCTACCGAATAAAAATGGTGGAAAAAATAACTCTAAAAAGCTTAGAGGAGAGGGAAGAACTTCTTAAAAAAGCGGGATACAATCTATTTCTAATTCCAGCCGAGGCGGTTTTTATAGACCTTTTGACAGATTCCGGAACCGGCGCGATGAGCGATGAGCAATGGTCTGCCTTGATGAAGGGTGATGAGTCTTATGCCAACGCAAAATCTTGGTTCAAATTTTATGACGCCGTAAAAGAGATAACAGGAATGAACTATATTCTTCCGACCCATCAGGGAAGAGCGGCGGAAAACATTCTCTTTTCTGAAATATCAAAAACGGGAGTGGTAATCCCCAGCAACAACCATTTTGACACGACAAGGGCGAACATAGAATATTTCGGAGGAGAAGCGCTTGACCTTGTTATAGAAGAGGGAAAAGATCCCAAGAAAATACATCCCTTCAAAGGAAACATAGATTTGAACAAACTTGAAGATCTGCTAAAGGATAAGGCAGACAGAATTCCGGTTTGTATGTGCACTGTAACAAACAACACAGGCGGAGGACAGCCGGTCTCTCTTGAAAACATCAAAAGCGCAAGCCAAATTTGCCATAAATACGGGGTCAAGTTTTTCCTTGACGCCTGCAGATTTGCAGAAAATGCCTACTTTATAAAGAAAAGAGAAAAGGGGCAGGAAAACCGCACAATAAAAGAGATAGCGCAAGAAATGTTTTCCTATGCCGACGGCGCTACAATG
>JAAZNT010000377.1 GCA_012798145.1 Thermoanaerobaculaceae bacterium
ATTAACTAAATTCCAATGGCGGAATTAGGGTTTTCTCTTTTATTTGAAATTAGCGAAGAAAAAGTTTAAAATCACCTTTTTTGAAAGGATTTTTTTTGGCGACAAGTGTTTGGAAAGAAATAGAGTTGGACGAAAGGGCTTTAAGACTTGGCAGGGAAAGAGATCTTTCTCTTCTTGAAGCAAACATAGTTTCTCGCCTTCTTCATCCTCGCCTTGAAGGGGCATATTTTAATCAAGAGCCTCTTTCCTTTGATATCCAGATCCCAAACTTAGATGAATCAGCGAAATTTATAGCAAAAGCGATAAAGGATGGAAAGAAAATACTTGTTCATGGGGATTATGACACAGACGGAATTATGGGAACTACAATTCTTTACAGCGGACTTAAATCGCTCAAGGCGAATGTCTCCTTTTTTATTCCATCGCGATTTGAAAACGGATATGGGCTTTCTTCCTGCAGTGTCGATGCTGCAAAAAGGGAAAAAGCGGATGTTGTTCTCACCGTTGACTGCGGAACAAATTCAAAAGATGTTCAAATAGAACTTGAGTCTCTCGGGGTTGCACTTGTTGTAACAGATCACCACATTCCTGAAAAAGAAAATTTGGTCGATTCCTTTCTTGTCAATCCTTTTCTTGGAAACGATGAAGAAGCAAAGATGCTTTCCGGGGCTACTGTAGGTTATCTTCTTTTAAGAAAAGTGGCAGAGAATCTTAATGAAATACTTCCCGAAGAGCCGTTTTTGCGTTTGTGTGGAATTGCTACCGTTTCTGATGTTGTTCCGATTGGGGCTTTCAATTGGAATTTGTGCAAGAAAGCTTTTTCTGCGCTTCAATCTTCACCAAGCCCGGGGCTTAATGCTCTTTTGAAGAAATGCCCTATGCCTCCCTATAGATGTCATCACATCGCTTTTTATCTTTCTCCAAGACTTAATGCTGCAGGAAGAATGGAGGACGCGAATCTTGTTTTGGATATTCTTTTGGAAAGGGACTTGGAAAGAGCTGAAGACCTTGTTGAAAAACTTGAAGAACTAAACACTACAAGAAGATACCTTCAAGCACAGATGGCGGAAGAAATAGAGAAGAATTTTGGAGACGACGACCTTCCCTTTCTTTTCTGCGCTTCGGAAAGATTTCATCTTGGGCTTCTTGGACCGGTTGCTTCAAGGCTTTGTCAGGAAAAAAATAAATCTGTTTTCTTAATTTCGGTTGATGGCGAAAGCGCAACCGGCTCTGCCCGCTCGGTTGAAGATGTTGACATAACATCTCTCTTGAGGGAAAGCGAGGGAATTTTTAAAAGACTTGGGGGGCACGAAAGAGCTGCGGGATTTACTCTTGAAACAAGCAACATAGTTAAACTGAGAGAATTTCTTGAAAAAAAATACAAAATATCTGATTCACCCAAAGAATCCGTAAATTACTATTTTTTCATACAGCCGAAACAGACTGAAATAGTTTGGGAGATTCTTGGAAAGCTCGACCCTATTGAACCTTCAATTAAGCACCCCTGCTTTGCTTTGGAGACGAAACAACTCTCTCCTCCCAAAATAATAAAGGACAAGCACCTTCTTTGGAACATTCCGCTCAATAACGGCAGAAGCGTTTCAGCATTTTATTTTGACGCTTTAAGCAAAATCTCAAAAATTCCAACAAACGAAAGATTGATTGTGGGAAGAATTCTGCCGGATAAATTAAGGTCAAATCCCAACTTCTTTTTCGAAGTAAAAGACATTATTTAAAAGTTGTGGTATAATTCCCCTATTTTTTTAGGAAGGAGCATACGATGAATAAATGGGTTTATTTTTTTGGCGAAGGAAAAGCAGAAGGCAATGGAAAAATGAAGGAACTTCTTGGTGGCAAGGGAGCAGGGCTTGCAGAAATGACAAACCTTGGCATTCCGGTTCCACCGGGATTTACAATTACAACTGAGGTTTGCACCTATTTTTATCAAAACAATAAAACCTATCCAAAAGACCTTGAAGAGCAGTTAAAAAAGGCTCTTCTAAAAGTTGAAAAGATAATGGGAAGAAAATTTGGGGATCCTTCAAACCCCCTTCTGTTTTCCGTCAGGTCAGGGGCGCGCGCTTCAATGCCCGGAATGATGGACACTATTCTCAATCTCGGCTTAAACGACAAATGTGTTGAAGGACTTGCAAAAGTAACCGGAAACCCCCGTTTTGCCTACGACTCATACAGAAGGTTTGTCGCTATGTACGGCGATGTTGTTCTTGGGTTGAAACCTCAAAGCAAAAAAGAGGACGATCCCTTTGAAGTGATAATTGAAGAAATGAAAAAGAAAAAGGGAGTCAAGTTTGACACGGAACTTAAAACCGAAGACCTTAAAGAACTTGTTTCACTTTATAAGGCAGAAATAAAGAAAAAATTAGGAGTTGATTTCCCTGAAGATCCTTATGAACAGTTGTGGGGAGCGATCGGTGCGGTTTTTGGTTCTTGGATGAACGAAAGGGCGATCGCATACAGACAGCTTTACAACATTCCAAGTGATTGGGGAACCGCAGTCAATGTTCAAACGATGGTTTTCGGAAACAAAGGCGACAATTCAGGAACGGGAGTGGGATTTACAAGGGATCCCGCACTCGGCGAAAACAGACTTTACGGAGAGTTTTTAATAAACGCTCAAGGCGAGGATGTCGTCGCAGGTATAAGAACTCCCCAGCCGATAGAAAAACTTGGCGAAGTGATGCCGGAAGTCTACAAACAGCTTGTTGAAATTAGAAACAAGCTGGAGAGCCATTTTAAGGATATGCAGGATTTTGAGTTTACAATTGAAGACGGCAAACTTTGGATGCTCCAGACAAGAACAGGAAAAAGACATCCTTTTGCCGCCGCAAAAATGGCTGTTGATATGTTTAATGAAGGGCTCATTGATGAAAAGGAAGCGCTTTCAAGGCCTGAGGCGGACGGAATAGCCGCTTTTCTTGCCCCCGTTTTTGATTCAAAAGCGAAAGAAGAGGCGACAAGAAGCGGAAAAATCCTTGCAAAAGGTCTCCCCGCAGGACCGGGAGGAGCGTCGGGAAAGATAGTTTTCAACGCTGTTGACGCTGAAAACTGGGCAAAAAAAGGCGAAAAAGTGCTTCTTGTGAGAAAATTCACAAGCCCCGAAGACATTAAAGGAATGAACGCCGCCCAAGGTATTTTGACAGCGCAGGGGGGAATGACATCACACGCGGCTCTTGTTGCAAGGCAGATGGGAAAAGTTTGCATCGTCGGTTGCAGCGCCCTTGACATTGATTATGAAAAAGGAGAATTGCAGGTCAAAGGAAAAATTTTCAAAGAGGGTGATTTCCTCTCAATAGACGGTTTTACTGGAGAAGTGATTGAAGGAGAACTTCCGACCAAACCCTCCGAAACATTGCAGGTGCTAAATGGAGAAATCAAACCCGACAATGCCGAGAACTATAAAAGGTTTGCAAAACTTATGGAATGGGCTGACAAATACAGAAAAATGGAAGTATGGACAAACGCAGACACTCCAAAGCAGGCACAGACTGCTGTAATGCTTGGAGCGCAGGGAATAGGGCTTTGCAGAACAGAGCATATGTTCTTTGAAGGAGAGAGAATCCACTATGTCAGAAGAATGATCCTTTCCGAAAGTGAAAAAGAAAGAAAGGAAGCTCTCTATTACCTCTTTCCAATGCAGAAGGAGGATTTCATAGGTATTTTCAAAGCGATGGACGGCAGGCCTGTCACAATAAGACTTCTTGACCCGCCGTTGCACGAATTCCTTCCCTCAAAAGAAGCGCTTGCTCCAGAAGTTTTTGAAGAAAAAGTTTCTGCTATAGCCAAAGAACTAAAAGTTGACTCCGAAGAAATAATCAAAAGGATAGAATCTCTTCACGAAAACAACCCGATGCTTGGACACAGGGGGTGCAGACTTGGAGTCACCTTCCCTGAAATCTACGAAATGCAGATAAAGGCGATAATTGAAGCAGCCGTCTCTGTTGCAAAAGAGGGAAGAAAAGTCAAGCCGGAAGTTATGATCCCGATCGTTGCAACAGAAGCCGAAATGAAAATATTTGCCGAAATGACAAGAAAAATCGCAGAAGAAGTTTTTGAGAAAGAGGGCAAAAAGGTTGATTACCTTGTCGGGACAATGATTGAACTTCCAAGAGCGTGCGTAGCCGCGGACAAAATAGCAAAATATGCGGAGTTCTTCTCTTTCGGAACAAACGATTTGACTCAAACAACCTGCGGGATTTCAAGAGACGATGTCAAGGGATTTTTAGGCGCCTACCTTGACAGAGAAATTTTCCCTGCAGACCCCTTCCAGAAAATTGACAGGGAAGGGGTGGGCGAATTGATGAAAATGGCTGTCTCCAAAGGAAGAGCATCAAGGAAAGACCTTCAAATTGGAATCTGTGGAGAGCACGGCGGAGAGCCGAGTTCAGTTGAATTCTGCTACCAGATTGGGCTCAACTATGTCTCCTGTTCGCCTTACAGAGTGCCGGTGGCGAGACTTGCAGCAGCCCAAGCCGCACTGAAGAAATAAAGCGGTTTTAAAAACTTTTGCTCTACCCAAAAAGGCAGAATTTTTAAAAGATTCTGCCTTTTTTCTTTTATTTAGTGTTTTTCCTCTTTCTCTTTGCTTTTAATTGATTGAGATTTGGGATTATAATTTAATCTGGAAGATAGATGGAAGGCGTGAACGATATTCTTTCAAAGATAAGCGATTTTGTCTGGGGTTATCCTCTTATAATCCTTCTTATGGGAACCCACATCTATTTGACATTCAGATTGAAGTTCATTCAAAGATTTGTTCCCCTTGCAGTGAAAATTTCATTAAAAAGAAAAAGAGAGGGAAAAGGGGACATAAGCCAGTTTGGTGCTCTGTCCACTGCTCTTGCGGCGACAGTTGGAACAGGAAACATTGTTGGAGTGGCTACTGCAGTTTCTGCCGGGGGACCGGGAGCGGTTTTATGGATGTGGCTCACAGGAGTTTTTGGAATTTCAACAAAATATTCCGAAGCGTTGCTCAGCGTTAAATTCAGAACAAAAAACAGCAAAGGAGAGACAATCGGAGGACCGATGTTTGTCCTTGAAAAAGGACTGAAAGCAAAGTGGCTTGGCTTTGTTTTTGCTTTCCTCTGCGCGTTTGCGGCATTTGGGATCGGCTGTATGGTTCAGGCGAACGCCATTTCTTCTATGATTAAAGAAACTTTGATTCATTACAATGTAAATAAGTCAAATGCAGAATTTGTTGTCATTCTTGTTGGATTCATCCTTGCGGCTTTAACAGCGGTTGTGGTTTTGGGAGGAATAAAATGGATCGCTTCATTTTGCGAGAGAATTGTTCCCTTTATGGTGATTATCTATGTCTTTGGATGTCTTATTCTTCTTGCAGTCCATTTTGACAAACTGCCATCCACGATCGCTTTAATATTTTCTTCCGCTTTTACAGGTCAGGCTGCTATCGGAGGTTTCTTGGGCGCTGGGGTAAAAGAGGCGATGAGATACGGGATAGCAAGAGGGCTATTTTCAAACGAATCGGGGCTTGGAAGCGCTCCTATAGTCGCCGCCTGCGCTCAGACCAAAAATAGCGTAAGGCAGGCACTTGTTTCAATGACGGGAACTTTTTGGGATACAGTTGTTATTTGCGCTCTTACGGGGCTTGTTCTTGTTAATTCGGGAAAGTGGAAGGAAGGGATCAACGGCGCAGCGTTGACTAAGGAGGCGTTCACTGACTTATCCTATTTCGGTCCGATGGTTCTTTCCCTTTCGCTTTTCTTTTTTGTTTTTTCAACTATTCTTGGATGGGAGTATTACGGAGAAAAAGGGGCAGAGTTTATCTTTGGCGAAAAATGCCAGAAACCATACAGAATTTTGTGGGTGGTTTTTGTTTTTATAGGAAGCACACTTGCTCTCAAGAGCGTTTGGACTTTTGCGGACATCGCAAACGGGCTGATGGTTATTCCAAATGTTCTTTCATTGATTCTTCTTCAAAAGGTTATTTTATCTGAAACGAAACGCTTTCTTTATTCAAATAAAATAGATGAAGTTGACAAAGAATTGGAGTAAAATGGATCTGGAGGTGAAAAATGAGAAAATGGTTCTTTTTTACAATTGCGTTGATAATCTTTTCGGTTTCAACTTTTAGCCAGTCGATAAACGAAGTAGAACCAAACGGCTGTATTTCATTGGTTGACGGAAACGACCAGTATCAGACTCTATATCCCGGAACTACCCTTTTTGGAAGCGTCTCCACTTCTGACACAGAAGGATGCCTCTATTTTGAATACAGTGATGGGGATGAATACATTGAAGACTTATACGCTGTTGAGATTCCTTCAGACGGATACTATTCCTTGTCGCTTTTCTTTTCGGGGAATATAGACCTTGATTTTTTCCTTATGGATGAAGACCTTAATGTTTTAAATCCTGATGATTGCGGCTCTTACAACTGCGGGGTAACCTGCGGTGTTCCAGAGATGATGAATATTTATCTCAGTCAGGGAAGATACATTCTTGGAATTTCTGTGCCTACCGTCTATTACTGTTTTGAAACTTTTAGCAGCAACTATGTTTTTTCCATTTCCAATTCTTCAGCTCCCTTACAGAGGCCTTATGTGACAAGTTTGGCTAAGGCGTCAAATCCATTTAGACTTCTTGCGTTTGGAAAGAATCTTTCAAATGTAACAAAAGTTTATATTTCCGGAAGCGAGTGGATAAATTTCAAATTGAGTGGCGATGAACTTATAAAAGTAAAGGGCGGAAACAGCTTAAAAAGCAAGTTTCCCAAAGACGGGAGCTGGGTTCCTATCACTTTTGTCAACTCCTCAAACCAGTCAACAACAATACTTTATAACCGTCTTTACAATATGTGGCACGAGGGCGGGTTTTAGGATGCTGCTCTTTTGTAAATAATGAATTCTTTGTTTTGCAAAATTGGAGTAAATTTTTTTGATAAATAAGTATCAAACGGGTTTTCTTCATTCAATTCTTTGTTGAGTGAAACAATATAGCGTATATTCTTATCTTCAAGATCCTTAATTACACTGTCTATGTGTTTTTGAGGAGAATAAAAAGGGGGTTTGAAAAAATCTATTTTAGTTGGGTTTCTTCTTAATGTCATAAAGTTTACAATTGAAATTTCTTTTGACAAAAATTGTTCTTTTTCCGGGATTAGTTGTTCTATCGCATTTAAAAGCCCGATAAATTGGGAAGCTAAATAGGGGTTGTTCAAATAGATCGTTCCCGCTTTTGATTTGATTTCAATATTGCGGGTTTTATCAAAGAGAGAGGCGGTGCGCAGTATTCCAAATATAACAAATATTGACATTAAAAAAATGAAACAAAAAAAAGATATTCTTTTCCAAATTACCTTTTCGCTCTTGAACATTTTTGCCAAAGCAATGGATATCAAAATAGAGGGAATGGAAGATGCCCAAATTAGGTTTATTGGAGCCCATCTCCTTGCAGCCGTGAGAATCATCATCATTGCCCCTGAAAAAAGCAGAAAATAATTTAGTTTTGCTTTTTTGTCTTTTGTAATTAAGTATATGAAAGAAAGAACAGAAAGGTAGGGGAGGAGAGAAATTAACAAAGAAGAAATTGAGGCGATAGCAGTCCATAACGGAGCATATTGGAAATTGCCAGATTTCCAAACAAAAAGTAATTCTTTGAAGGGATAAAAAATCCCCATTTTATTTCCTTCAATGCTTTTGTATCCTGTGAGTGGAAAAACAACAAGGTCGTAAAAGAGCGTTGAAAGGGGAACCTTAATAATCAGGTAAAGAAAAAGTGGAAAAACAGAAGATAAAACTCCACTTAAATAAACCATCAGGTTTTTGATCTTTAAGTTGCTGGGCGAAAAAAAGAAAAACAAAATTAAGAGAAAAACGATGTTGTAAAAGCCCTGATCGGTGATTGTTATGAAGGTCAATCCAGCTGCA
>JAAZNT010000378.1 GCA_012798145.1 Thermoanaerobaculaceae bacterium
AGGCGGGAAATGGCGAAGCCACTTCCCGAAACATAAGAAAAAAGATTCTGCAAAAGGTAATTTTGCAAGAAGATTTTTGATTATGTTTCAGGTTGCCGAAGGCAAACTGCCTGCCGATTGTTTGGCTGGTTATCTTCCATTTTCTCTAATGTAAGTCGTTAGAAAAATCTATTCTATTGACAAATATGGGGTTAAGGGAAAATAATTTATCCATTTGCCAAAAAGTGAAAAAATATATATATTATTAGGTGGAGGAAAAAGGCGTGGAACTGTCTCAGACAAACTTTAACTTGAATATAAAAATGATGCAGGAATTTTTAAAGCGCCTTGAACACGAATATGAACTTTACTTTGGCGGCGGGAGGAAATATCCCCCGACTAAAGAACATAAAGAACTTGAAAAGGCGATAAGAGACTGCGCAAGACTTGCTGTTTCTTCTACCCAAAACCAATATATTTATAATAACTTTCAGCAATCATACGCATTGAGAAACGCAAGGTGGGTAAAACTTATGGAACTTAAACTCAACGGAATTTCGCAAGACCCAAGATTGACAGGCAGAGTTCGCCTTGACACAAAAGCTTTTCAAGACCTTGAAAAAGCAAATCCCGAAGATTTTAAAAAAGAAATGGCAAAGCCACCCGAAGAATCTTCTCAAAAGGAAAAGGAAACTGTCAAACGCGAATCCCATCCTTCTCCGACAAATTCTCTTTTTGAAGAATACAACAAAGCAAAGCAGGCGCTGGGACAGACTCTTGAACTTGATCCAAGCGCTTTTGAAAAGAGACTTGAGAAACAGAAGAAAGAACTTCTTGAAAAACATAAGGCAAAGGATGTCAAGTTCACTGTTTCAGTTGTAGACGGAAAAGTTTCTTTGAAAGCAAAATTGATTAAATAGAAAAATGGTCAAATACACTTTGCTCTCAATTTTTTTACTGATATAATTAAACTTTGGGAGTTAAAGATGGCAGAAACCGCAATTTCTATTAAAAACTTAAAAAAGTTTTTCAAAGGGCATCTTTCCATAGGAAAGATAGAAGCGTTAAGAGGCGTTGACCTTGATGTTCCAATCACCGGAATTTATGGCTTCATTGGTCCTAACGGAGCGGGAAAGACTACCACACTCAAAATTATAACAGGGCTAATTTTTCCCGACGAAGGAGAGGTAAAAATATTCGGGAAAAGCAATCTTGATTATGATGTGCGAAGAGATATAGGATTTCTTCCAGAATCGCCCTATTTTTACGATTATTTGACAGGAGAGGAATTGGTTCTTTTCTTTGGAAGTCTTTTCAACATTCCTAAAAAAGAACTGAAAGAGAGAACTCTTCATCTTCTTGAACTTGTAGGTCTCAAAGGAAAAGAGAAACTTCCATTAAGAAAGTATTCAAAAGGTATGCTTCAAAGGGTGGGGCTTGCTCAGGCGCTTGTAAGCGACCCAAAACTTTTAATTCTTGATGAGCCTATGAGCGGACTTGATCCAATTGGCAGAAGAGAGATAAGAGATTTGATCCTTAAACTTAAAGATGAGGGCAAAACAATTTTCTTTTCTTCGCACATCCTTGCAGATGCTGAAATGATCTGCGACGAAGTGGCAATAATTGTCAAGGGAAAAATTGTCCAAAGGGGACGCCTTGAAAATCTCTTGGGAAAAGAGGTTCGTTTTTGGGATGTTTCTTTCAGGGGAGCACAAATTCCGCCACAATTGTCGCCAAGAATTGTCGTTTCTCACGAGGATTACACAATGATCCGCCTTGAATCAGAGAAAGAAGTTGAAGACGCTTTGTCTGTATTAACAACAAATAAATTAAAGATATTGAGTGTAATTCCCCATAAGGCGTCTCTTGAAGAACTTTTCCTTTCAAGCGTTGAGGAGAGCAAAAATGGAAAATAAATCTAATTTTTTGCTTTTCAATCAAATAGTTTCTATTGCAAAAAATACTTATAAGGAATCAATCAGAAGCCGTATTTTCTATATCCTGATGGCTTTCGCGATTTTAATCCTTGGATTCGCAGTCATCTTGAGTTTTTTGACAATCGGCTCCCAAAAGAGAGTCATCTTGGATCTTGGTCTTGCG
>JAAZNT010000379.1 GCA_012798145.1 Thermoanaerobaculaceae bacterium
AAAGAAGCGGTTGAAAAGGCAGTTGAACTTTCCAAACAAAAGGGGTGTAAAAAAGCGGTTTTCCTTCCTGTCTCAGCGCCATTCCATTCGCCTTTGATGAAACCCGCAAGAGAAAAAATGGAAGCGGTTTTGAGAGAAATAGATTTCAAAGATCCTCAACCTCCCTGCGTTGCAAATGTTTCCGCAAAACCCGTTTACATGGGAGAAGAAGCAAGAGAGCTTTTGATAAAACAAATAGACAGCCCTGTAAGATGGAGAGAGACTCTGCTGTTTTTTAAAGAAGCAGGCGTTGATACGCTTGTTGAAATTGGTCCTCAAACTGTTCTTCTTGGGCTGGCGAAAAGAATTTCTAAAGATTGGAAACTCCTTAATGTTGAAAACCTTAAAAGTCTTGAAGACACGGTTATAACTCTATTGGGAGGATAAAAATGAAGAGATTTGAAGGCAAAGTTTGCCTTGTTACCGGGGCTGCTCAGGGAATAGGAAAGAAAATTGCAGAAACGCTTGCTCTTGAAGGAGCAATAGTTTATGGAGGGGATATTAAAGAGGAGAGTTTAAAAGCAAATGAACAAGAATTCAAAGAAAAAGGATTGCTCTTCCATCCTGTCATACTTAATGTTTCTCAATCCGCTTCCTGCGAGCAATGCATAAAAGCAATTACAGAAAAAGAAGGAAAACTTGATTTTCTTGTCAACAACGCCGGGATAACAAGAGATACTTTATTGATTAGAATGAAAGAAGAGGACTGGGATCTTGTTCTTGATATAAATCTAAAAGGCGCTTTCCTTTTGACTAAATTTGCCGCAAAAGTGATGATGACCCAAAAATCTGGAAGAATAGTTAATATTTCTTCTGTTGTAGGACTTATGGGCAACCCCGGTCAAGCCAATTACTGCTCCAGCAAAGCTGGAATTATCGGCTTTACTAAAGTCGTAGCAAGAGAATTGGCATCAAGGGGAATCACCTGCAATACAGTCGCGCCGGGATATATTCAAACTCCAATGACGGATGCTCTTGATGAGAAACAAAAAGAAGCCCTTAAAAACTTAATTCCATTAAATCGTTTGGGAACAGTTGATGACATTGCAAAAGCAGTGGCGTTTCTTCTCAGCGACGATGCTTCCTACATTACAGGACAGGTTCTTTCAGTAAATGGTGGAATGTATATGTAAAAAATTAGTGGGCAGGTTTTAACGCCTGCCCACAAGAGAGCCCCCTCTTTAATTTGGGTCTCCCCACGCAGCGGGATGAACAATATTTAGCAATTTCAGTGCCAAGTGTTAGACAAAAAAGTCAAATACTATAACTTCTCTATTATTTTCAATGATTTAGTATTGTTATGAAAATGCCTTTTTGTGATATTTGTCACAAAAGATCAATAATAATAAAAATTTTTTGTTTATTTAATACAGGAAGATGTAACCCTAAAGTTACAATAATGTAATTTAAAGGAGACAATTGGTGTCTTCTTTTATTTATTATGACAAATTTTGTCATTCCTTGACAAAAAGATATTTTATAGAGAAACTTACTATTTGAGAAAGAGGATGAAAGATAAAAATCCCTCATTAATTAGAAAAATTTTTTATCTCATTGCCAAAACGATCTATTTTGGAAAATATCCTTCTGTGATTTCAAAATTCTTTGGTTTGCAGGGACAGACAACCCTAACAAATATCTCAGTTGATTTTGAATTGAAAAAAAGAGGGTTGAAGCCGTTTAATTGCTGTTTTCTTTCAGATTTCCATTTTGGAAATTTGACAAGCGAAAGAATATTTACAGCAATTGAAAAAATGCTTTCCGAAAACCATTTTGACCTTATTTTGCTTGGAGGGGATTATATCTTTCTTGATTCGTTCGCATTTGAGGAAATGAAGGAATTTATCAAGAAATTTTCTCCTCCTTTTGGCATATTTGCAGTCTTGGGAAACCACGATAGGTGGATTTTAAAGGAAGATTTGAAAAAAAAATTTGCACAATGTGGTGTAACTTTGCTTATAAATGATGAAGTTAGTTTAAGTCCTCCTTACAATCAAATAAAAATTTTTGGAATTGACGACATAAAATATGGCTCTCCCAAGTTAATATTTTCAACTCTTAAAGAGGGAGAAAAAAGGATCTTTCTCTGCCATTCTCCGGAAGGACTTTCCCTCCTTCAAAACGAAAAAATTGATCTTGGCTTGTTCGGGCACACACACGGCGGACAGATTGTCTTCACCCCCAAAAAACCTTTCCTTCCTTTTAAAGATGAATATTCCAAAAAATTCGCAAAAGGTTTTTATGAAAAAAAAGAAAGCGGATTTGATTTCCCCTTTTATGTTTCATCTGGAATCGGATGCGTATGGCTTCCGATAAGATTCAACTCCCCTTCAGAAGTTGTTTTTATTGAACTTATATAAAGAATTTTCTAAATGGACACCCGGTATACTTCATCAAATTTAATATTTTCAAAGGGCCATAATGGAAGAGGGCAAATATCTTCATACTTCTCAAAGATTTCGTATTCTTCAGTTTTGAGATCCCATAGATGCAACCCTTTAGCTGCCATTGCAGGAAATGGCAAGAAATCAACATTCCCCTCAAGAGATGCTTTCAAAAAATCAGTGTCAATTTTTTCCCTGCTGTACGCCACAATCGCTCCCACAATAAATCTTACCATCCTGTGAAGAAAAGATTTTCCCTCTATGTCAAAACATAACAAAGGATTTTTGAAGAAAAGCGATATAGAAGAAATCTCCCTTTCTGTGTTGACTTTTCTTCCTTCCGATGTGGTAAAAGCCCAAAAATTCTTCTTTCCAACAAAAAGAGGTAACGCTTCCGCTGCTTTTCTGATATTAAAATCAAAATAATGTTTTACAGCAAAAGGTTCAACGGGAGGAGGGATGCTGTTTCCCAAAAAGATAAAATAACGGTATGTTTTGGATGTCGTTGAAAATCTTGCATGAAAATTTTCATCAACTCTTCCTGCTGATTTAACAAGAATGTCTTGGGGAAGGTTTGAATTAAGACCATTAACAATATCTTTTATTTTTCTTTGCGGATTTTTGTCTATAAAATGAGCGATAAAATTTCTTGCGTGGACGCCACCGTCTGTTCTTGAACATCCAATAATCTTTGGCTGAAAATCAATCTTTTTTAGAGCGTTTTCTATTTCTCTTTGGACAGTTCTTCCCTTGTTTTGATATTGAAAACCTCTGAAATTTGTTCCTGCAAAAGATAAATTAAGAAAAACTTTTTTTTCTGCGTTACTTTTTCTTTTCAAGAATTTCTGTAATAACCTTAATAAGACCCGATGATTGAATCGGCTTTGAGATATACGCCTCTGCACCCAAAGATAGTCCTTTTTCGCGGTCTTCCTGCGCTCCTTCTGTGGTAATTATTATTATTGGAATATCTCTTAATCTTGGGTTTTGCTTAACCAAAGTAACCAGTTTTAAGCCGTCCATAACTGGCATATTAATATCTGTTAAAATCAAATCTACTTCTTCACCTTGAAGCTTTTTCAGCGCATCAACCCCGTCAACAGCCTCAACTATTTTGCAGCCTTTGAATCGCTTAAGTGAGAACGAGATTAATTGTCTCATTGTGGGCGAGTCTTCAACAATCAAAAAGCGGAGGTTTTCCATATCTTCTCCTTACCCTTGATTCTGAGAAGTAGTCAAAAGATCAAGAAAACTTTGAATGGTGCTGAGTTTTCTTTCTGACTGGGAATAAAGTTTGCTTGAGAATATTGCCGTAGCAGCATGTCCCGCAAGCATAGAAAACAGTTCATAATCCACAGCAGTAAAAGCGTCCTTTTGAACAAGGAGTTTGTTTATATTAATCACTCCAATTACATTCTCTTTGATTTTGAGAGGAATGCAGGCAAGAGGATGCTCAAAATCTACAGGGTATGCTTTTGTAGCTTGATTAATGTAGTAAGATTCTCCGCTTTTTGCCACCTGTCCTATGATTCCCTCTCCAATTCTCACTTTTGGAAACTTGGCATCGCTGTCGTAACCTTCTGAGGCAAGAACCATAAGTTCGTTTGTCTTTTCATCCAGAAGCATTATTGAAAACACTTCTGCCCCGATCAGGTTTATAACAATTTCCATAACTATATGCAAAACTTCTTGAAAATCTAAGGTTGAATGAAGCTGATATGAAGCCACATAAAGGTTTGCAAGATTGTTGTTTTGTTCTTCAACTTCAATGTATCTTTGTGCAAAATCTTTGTTTTCTTCTTCAACCTGCTGGAATCTCAGCAGAAGCTCTTCTTTTTCTTTTTCAAGACTTTCAACCCTTTTCCTTAGGACATCAATCTCTTCTTTGAAGAGCCCATCATTGTGCGGTTGACATTTAAGTTGCGCTATCTGATATCTTAATTTTTCGTTTTCTTTAAGAACTTCCTGCAAAAACTCTTTCTGTTGGTTTATCAGTTCATTAAATTCTTGGCTTTTTTTGAAAATATCGTTTTCGTCAACCATAAGAACTCCAAGTTATATTTTTAACATAGAAAAG
>JAAZNT010000380.1 GCA_012798145.1 Thermoanaerobaculaceae bacterium
CCCTCGTCTTCCTTGCATCTCACCCCCCAGCGCCTATGTGCACTTATCTTCCATTTTCCCTGAAAAATCTCCAATGCTTGTCAAAGTTTTTTAATGACAAATTTTGGTTTACTTCTTGACAAACACATTTAACTTTTGATAACTTATTGTTTTGAATAAGGTTATGCTCCGGTAAGAAGATGAAGTTTAAACGTTACCATATAGTAATTTTAAGAGAAGACGGAAAGCAGTACCACAACAAAGTTCTTGATTTCCTTTATGTCAGGAAAAAACTTATTGTTGTAGGTTCCCTGCTCACCGCTCTTGTTCTTGGAAATATCGCTTTTCTCTTTCTTGCTTTTTACCAGAGTAATTTACTATTGAAAACCAGACAGGCAAAAGAGGAATTAAAAAGAACTCAGGAGACTCTCTTAAAGGTCAAAGATGATCTTTCTTTTATGGAAGAGAAACTTCAAAATGCGGAAATAAAACTTTATCAACTTGAGAAACTTGCGAAGGAACAAAATTTATCCCTTCCAAAATTGAGTTTCGCTGGAACAGGTGGAGAATTTAAGAAATCCACTTTGGTTCAGGAGGAAGACTTCTTCAACGACCCTGAACTCAATAAAATTTACAATAAAGTTAAAGAAACAAGAGATTACTGCGAAACTCTTTCAAAAGAAACTTCAAAATTGGATTCCGTTTTAAACCCTCACTTGCTCTCTTTGTCAAGAAAACCATCCATCTGGCCTGTAAAGGGGTTTATTTCATCCCCGTTCGGAGGAAGACCAGACCCGGTTGATGGCTCCCCTTCCTGGCATCAGGGAATTGACATTTCAGCGCCTTATGGAACTCCCGTTGTTGCAACAGCAGAAGGAATTATTGTTTCAGCCGGCTGGATGACAGGGCTTGGAAATACAGTCGTTATCAATCACGGAGATGGTTTTACAACATTATATGGCCATTTGAGTAAAATGACAGTGAAACCCGGACAAAAAGTGAAAAGATGGGATGTCATAGGGTTGGTCGGAAGCACAGGAAGAAGCACTGGAAATCATTGCCACTATGAAGTTCACAAAGACGGCAAGATTTTAAATCCGACAAAATTTATTCTTTATTAACAACTCTTGACAGGATGATTAAAATGTGCTATAGTTACTATTTGGACATTCTGGAATGTCCTTTTGTGAGAAAAAAAATAAAAAGTGGATTATATTGTATGTTTGACTTAGGAAAGGAGAAAAAAATGAAAAAAGTTTGTTACGCACTACTCGCACTCGCTTTACTTGGATTGATCGCTTGCGCAAAGCCCCCACAGCAGGACATCGACGCAGCAAAAGCAGCTCTTCAGGCTGCAA
The DNA here is from genome assembly GCA_012798145.1 of Thermoanaerobaculaceae bacterium. Taxonomy (GTDB): domain Bacteria; phylum Acidobacteriota; class UBA4820; order UBA4820; family UBA4820; genus UBA4820. The sequence continues at coordinate 1,338 of JAAZNT010000380.1, forward strand.
AACAGGCTGAAGCCGACCTCTATGCCCCTGAATCACTGAAGGCGGCAAAAGACAAGGAAGCACAGCTTGACCAAGAACTTGCAACACAACAGAACAAGTTCTTCAAAAGCTACAAGGTTGCAGCTCAACTCTGCACAGAGTTGAAATCTTTGGCTGAAAAAGCAAAAACTGATGCAGTTGCCGGCAAAGAAAAGGCAAAGAATGAAGCTCAAGAGCTCATTACCGCTGCTGAAACCGCCATTGCAACCGCAACAGAAGATCTCAAGAAAGCCCCTAAAGGCAAAGGAAGCCAGGCTGACCTCGCAGCAATGCAGGGCGACCTCGATGCGGCAACCGCAGCCATCAACGAAGCAAAAGAACTTATGAACACCGAAAAGTATCTTGATGCAAAAGCAAAGGCTGAAAGCGCAAAGACACAGGCTGAAGGCGTTTCAAAAGCAGTCCAGACCGCTATTGAAATGAAAAAAGGCGGAAAGAAATAACTTAAGTTTTCAATTTTTAAAAGGGGGGCTTTTGCCCCCCTTTTTTTTGAAATGCTCTTGAATTTTATGCTTCTTAATAATACACTTTAGTTTGTAGGAAATAGGACTTATGAGGATTGTAGTTATAAAAATAGTTTTTTGTTTTATTTTTCTTTTAGGAGGAATTTATTTCGCGGAAAATATTTCTCCCTTATTCGACGGAAGAATGCAGCCCC
>JAAZNT010000381.1 GCA_012798145.1 Thermoanaerobaculaceae bacterium
GAACCTTCTCCCGCTCCGTTGTATGCGGTGACAAGGTAATAGTAACAATTCCCTTCAACTGATGAAGGATTGTCTAAACTTATATCAGCGCTTGTGTTTGCCCCTTCATACTTTTTACAGAAATTCTGATTCCCATTAAGAAGGTTAGCAAGATTTGACTGCAATCCCCTGTATAACCTGTATCCCGTTATAGGCGGACTCCCAGCAGGCCATTGTATCGTGTTCACATCCGTAAATGTTATCGCATCGCTTTCAGATGAGCCGTCAGCAATTTCTCCGGGCAGAATAATTACCTCGCACTCTCCGCTTCCAACATAACTGCACTCCCATATCTCTGGCGTCGTATACGAAACCCTTAATATTGGCCTTTGCGCAGCAACTGCGTAATTATTAGAGCCAAATTCATATTTTTGGGCTGAAGAACTTGTTTCTGATGCGCATTTCAACATCAATCCATAGTTGCCTATGCTTCCATTCACCCACCCTTGCACTGTTGAGCCAAGTCCCGTCCATATTTTCCAGCCCGTAGTTTTTCCGCAATCCAATGATGCTATCGCAGTTGTATTGTATTGGTTGTTCATATTGGTCCAATTAGCAGACGCTTCGCTCCAATCGCTTGTTGCAAGATGCAGATTTATTGTCTGTGCAGTCGACGGATAGGCATAACAATATAATTCAAGTTGAGCGTTTGTAATTGTCGCATTTGAAGGTATGGATGAAAGATTAAACTTTATTAATCCCCTTCTTGCGCTATTTCTTTGATTTTGAACAGATATATTCCCTAAACTTCCATTTATCACTGAAGGATTTGCCTGATCAAGATAAGTGTCTGACGAAGAAGGCTGTATTGCTATCGTTTGCGAAGTTCCCGGAGTCTTTTTTCCTATCTTTATTGAAAAAACATTCTCTTGATTACTACCGGCCGGAGATAATTCGTTGCAAGATTTATTTATTATGTTAAAGTTGACAGCCCCTCCGCATGTTTCAAAGGATGGCGATATCACAAACTCAAAAACAGCGCTTCCAGAAGCCTCTGCCAAAAGCGTTCCAAACGATTTCGAGGGAATGCACACTTCAATTCCGTTGCCGTTCAAAGTGGCATAACAATCCGTTCCCGTTTGATTTCCAACATTTTTAACCATAACTTCAACAGACCACTTTTCTCCTTTGTCAAAATATGAATCCCCGTCGCCTTCTATCTCAACAAAATTTCCCCTTCCGTTGTAAACTAAATAGGGACCTGTGGGAGCAATAACGCTTATATTATTTTGGTATGGCTTGAAATCGTGCTTTGTAACCATTATGCTTGCATTTCCTGTTAAAGATGTAATGGGGTTGAAATTCAGTGTAGCTACTCCAGAGGAGTCTGTTGCCGCAACTTCGTGTATATTCTCGTCTTGTTTATAAAAGCAAACAAGCGCCCCTTGAACTGGTGTTGAGCCATTTTTTACGATCACGGAGAAAGCTGTTGTTCCTACAGCCATTGCAGAATCGTGTTCCACTGTAAGAATCTGCGGTTGTTTCGTCCATATTTCCTGTGTTGGGTCTCCGTTAAGGTTGTATTCTTCAAGATAATATGTAACAAGAGATGACCCTCCCGGATTATTATAAAAATCTATTTTTGCAAGGTCTGTGAACTGCCCAACCTTAAAATAACCTTTTGAATAAACCTCGTTATACCAGTATTTCTGAAGAAGGTCGTCCTCATCCCAGTATGTGTAATCCACAGAACCCCAATATCCAACCGCTGCCTTCTGAAGCCACGCTTCTCCGACTGTCAAAGACGATCCTTCCCACTGGTTTGATTGACAGCAATGCCCCACTACAAAAGGAGTCTTTTCACCGTTGGTTAGATTTTGAACATCGGAAACATAGATATAAGGACCTGCAAAATAAGTGGGGCCGCAATGTCCTGAATGAGTTACGATGCTTCTTCCCGCGTTAAATCTATCAATGCAGTTTTGATTGCTCGCACTGTAGGTTACACAGTAAAGTTTGTCGCCTCCTGCTTGAGGGTTGTTGGGAAATGTTCCAGTGTAGCCCCAAGGATTTGTGTAATTTGTAACACAATAATTGTGCGTCCCTTCAGCAATTGTGTAATAACTTGAGTCACAGGTTCCTAAAAATGAAATGTAATCAATCCATGATGTTGAGGTAAAATTCCCTAAGGAATAGTTTGTCAATCTTGTTAAGACTGTTGATAATTCTGAAGTGCTTGAAATTGTCATTCTCGCAAGATGAACATAGGGAAGTATATCTCCTCCTGAAAGAGTCGTATAGTAAAGGTCTGTTTTTGTTGCGGAATCACCTACTGTCATATTAGTTGCTGTTACATATTCATACGCTCCAACAAGCATTACATAAGACAATGAAGGATTGCTCCATGTGTTATAAGCGTTTTGAATATAACTTTTAATCGCTGTTGAAGTGCTTCCAGTTTCAGCAAGGGTCGCAATCTGAACCTTATATCCCCACTTCCTTTTGAATTCAGCGTAACTTGCAAGTTCTGCGGTATTGAAATTACCATGAGTAATTATTAACAATCCTTCAAAGTAAGATGTCTTCTGTCCTGAAACATCATACATTCCATAATTGAGAATTTTTTGTGAAAGATAATCTTCGTAGGATTTTGAATATGTTCTTTGGTGTTCTTTTATCGTTGCCTCTTTTAATCCATTCTGTGTTTTTAGATTTAATGTAAATGAAGTATAGATTCTCAAAGTATTTGTAGCGGGGTTATATTTAAAGGGCTGTATTAAAACATTTAATATCCTGTGCGCCCTCAAATACGCTTCATCTTCAACCTTCATAGTCTCCTCAGGATAAAAGCAGTCCGCAGAATAAAATTCTTTGTCAAATACAAAAGACCGCTCAGCTTCTGGCAGTTTTACAACCGACGGCTGTTTAGGATAAACGGGAAAATCATATCCAAGACTCTTCAAGTCATAATCAATATAAGTTTCATCAGTTATTTCTAAGTCGGGGACAGAGCCGTAAGGTATCTCTATTAAAACCCTTTTTACAGGCAATTGAGGATAGCCGATTTTTGATGTTGCGTCTCCATCAAGACCTTTAACAATTAGAAACTCCCCCTCTTTTGCTTCAATTTTTTCCAGTTCAAATCCTGAGAGAACGAATTTGTATGATGAGAAATTAAAATCGCCTCCTTCAAAAAACATACCCTCTGCATCATTTTTAAACTGTGTGTCGAACCTTTGGGCAAGAAGAGAAGAAGAAAACAACGCAATCAACAACAAAAAAATTTTTTTCATAGAGAACTTCCTTTCAATAAAATTTGCTTCACGCAAACAGCCTTTTAAAGTATAAGTATCTTATTTTTGAAAGAATTATGCAAGATTTGGATTTTTTTGATTTTAAAAAAAAGGGCGGGTTTCCCCGCCCCTTAATAAGCAAAGATTGTCACTTCTTAACAACCGCCGGTGGGATTAACCTGTCTTGCCCCGCATGTGGCGGTTCCTGCAGGCCCTTCTCCCCCAGCATTGTATCCCGTTATGAGATAGAAAACCACTTTGTTGGTTGGATCAATCAATGCTGGATCGTCCCCGCTTATATCCACTTGATTACTTGCTGTATCGTTTCTTTGGCAGAAA
>JAAZNT010000382.1 GCA_012798145.1 Thermoanaerobaculaceae bacterium
CGTCATTGCTCCAGAAAACCCCTTTGCAGGTTCCCAAAAAGACATCTGTGGGAGTGGAGAATATTGAGCAGTTGGTTGGAGTTTCCACCGTGCTCATTGCTGTGGCATTGACGCAGGTAGGGGAAGTTTCCCACCCAAGTGCTGGTAGCCAATTGTTAAAATCTGGTTCATTTGTAAACCACAATCTTTCTTTTCTGAGGCCCGCAAAAAGTTTTATCCCGCTTTGTGTCTGAATGAATTTTAAAGTTAATGGATATCTATCGGGCAAATTATTAGTAATATTTGTAAAATCAAAACCGCCGTTGCTGCTAAGCCAAACTCCGTCAAAAGTGTGGTCTAACGGATTGTTAAATGTTGCGGCGACTCTCCCGTCTGATTGATAGTTAGGAGAAACCGTAATATTTTTAACATAATATTGACCGCCGGGGAATGAAGCCTGAGCAGTCAACTGCCATTCCCAGTGGTCTATGTTGAAGACTTTCTTGAAAATGGAGCCGCCTCTAACAACAAATACGGTTTGATTGCTTGTTCCATTAAATTGGGGATCAAAAGCGATAGCCGTAACTTCCGTATGCTCTGAAGGAGGAACGGGAAAAGTTTCATCAAAAACAAAAGTAGTGCCGCCATTGTTTGAGATAAACAACCCAACATCAGTTCCAACATAAACAATTGGAGGATTGGGAAAATTTTTTGGAAATGCAATCACATTGACCTGATTTGGAATTGGATTAATTAAAGTTTGGCATTCCCAACTGCTTGTTGAGCCGTTGAATCTGCATACTGAAGCAAGCCCGCACCTTGATGCAAAAAGCGGATAAGCGAAGGGATTTGGAGTCACTGCAAAGGCGCAAATAGACAAATTGTCACTGATTCCATCGTTTAATGGTAACCATTGGCTCCCAGCGCTTGCGGATTTGAAGACACCTCTTCCTTTTGTGGCGATGTATACAGTTGATTGTTCTGTATTGCAAGAGCCAGTTGTCCCTGAGTAAACAGGTGATGTGCCAAAGCCTACAATTTCAAATCCGGGATTTGTAGATTGAGACCTTTCAAGGGGCGGCATATAAAAATTAAAATTGTTTCCTCCGTCTCTTGAGATAAACAATCCAAATTTTTTGCTTAAAGCAAAAATTGTGTTGTCGGTGTTAAAACCGGGGGAACTTTCAATTAGTCCAATATCAAAGAGAGCAAGGTTGTCAGAGTTGACACTTTGAGGAAATTCCTCTCCTGGGAAACCTTTTCTTACACCTGAACTTGTGCTGAACCAGTATAAGCCGGGAGTCACCGGGTCTGGCTTTATTGTATTGATAGAAAGCCCTGTAGGGTAAATATCCTGAACAGAATAATTAACAAGATGAAATAAACCTATTGTTGTTCCAATGAACAGTTGAGGGTTAAAAGGATCGAAGTTTGGCGGAATGTTTAATATTAAAACAGGGTCGCAGAGATTAGAGTATGATGACCAAGTTTGGCCGAGGTCTTGTGATTCAAGAAGCCCCGATCCTTTTAAATCGCCAGCCCAAATGTGGCTGGGATCACCTGCTTCTGGAGAAATCACAATTGAACTAAGAGAGTATTGCCCTATGGGCGTTAGATCTGTCCACTCAGAACCGTTCCAAAAATAAATTCCGCCACTTAAAACAAGGCCTTCCTGAGTCACCGCCCAAAACTTACCATTTGTAGAGTAATTGAAATGGAGAGCAATTGACATAAAATTTCCGCTTCCGGCGCCCTGAGTTCCAGCAAGAAGAGAAAAGGTTTCACCCATATCAGTTGATTTATATATTCCGCTTCCCCGAACCGCCGCCAAAATATCCCCGTTATCTGCGACCTTAATATCCATAATTGGATCTCCGGGAAGACCTAAAGACTCAATCCACGGATTTGTATAAAATGCTGTGTCGTCTTGAGACCATAAAATTTTTCCTGATGAGGTTCCAGCAAAAACTCTTGTGCCTTGGCGTGCCAAAGTGTTGACTTGAGCCGGGTCGTCAGATGAGGGATCATAAAGAGCAAATTCATCCAACCCTGTCTTCTGCCAAGGAGACCATATCATAAATTCAGGGTTGCAAACAGAATAAAAAACTCCATACTTTTTCATGCCGGCAAGAACTATTAGTGTGTCTGTGTCGACTGGAACAAATACAATTGACCTTGTATCCTCCTGCGGCTGGGCTCCAACCCTTTGCCATTGAGCAAATACTCCTATGGTGATCATAATTGCCGTTGCAATCAACAAAACCGAACCCAAATAAAACCTTTTACCTAACATATCTGCCTCCTTTCCCCCTGAAAATTAGGTTAAAAACGGAGGAGAAAAAACTGCAGGGGTTTCTACTCCAATTATAATATAATTCCTTTTTTAAAATAAATCTGTGATATTCGTCACATTTTCCTTTTTTTTTCTTTGTGATAAAATGACAAAGGTTAGAGTGTCTAAGGAGGATAAGATGAAGTGGAATAAAATAATTTGTCCTGTTGATTTTTCAAGAATTTCTCTTGACGCCCTTGAACTTTCTGCAGAACTTGCCCAAACCTGCGGAGGAAGTGTTATTATTATCCATGTCCTTGAACCTATTATCGCCCCGACAGATTTTACATTTGGACCGTTATCAATGACCGATGTCGAAGACAAACTTGCAGATAGGGCTATGGAATCGCTGAAAGAAATCATCCCCAAACTTCCGCTTCCTCCAGAGAGAGTTGAAACTAAGGTAGCAAGAGGAATCGCATCTCAGGAAATTATAAGAATTGCGGAAGAAACAGGTGCTGACCTAATTGTAATGGGAACTCACGGCTACACGGGGCTAACTCACGCTTTGCTTGGCTCAACTGCAGAAAGGGTTGTCAGGAGAGCTCCCTGCCCGGTTTTAACTATGAAAGGAAAGGCGGCTGAAAAATAAAAGCAAGAGACTTTTCAAAAAAGTTTCTTTGGGTTAAAATAACAAAATGGAAGTAAGTTTGCGGGGAAACGAAAAAGCTTTTAGAATTTACACTCTATTTCATCTCGCCCTTGGAGTTGTTTTTTTTCTTTTTGTATTTAAGAACGCTCCAATTGAAAATATAAGTTATTTTAACAGTGGGTATTTAAAAGGCAATGAAGGATTGTATTTTGCCTTTTATGCTATAACTCTAATCGGCTCTCTTATAAGTCTTCAAATCAAAATCCTTATGGTTTCTGAATATTTTGTGCTTTTTGATATCGCTTTCGCCATTGCGGCATTTTTCATTTTAGGGCCTCTTGAAGGAACATCAATTGCTTTGATAGCAATTACAGTTAATATCATCCAGAGAATGGTAAAAAATAAAAAAAGGATAATACCGCTCTTTTTTACATTTATAGACAACACGGGCAATAGACTTCTAAGGTTTTCCGCGATGACATCAGTATGCCTTCTGATGAATTTCAATTTTTACTCTAATAAAGATTATCAGGCATACCCGGCTCTTCTTGCAATCTTTTTCGTTTACGCTTTAGTGAATAATATCTTTTATGTTCCGAGCGAATATTTTAAGGGGAATTCTTTAACACTCTTCTGGAAAGACACTTTTAAGATAGATATTCCCCACACATTTCTTATGATCGTTTTGGGGTATTACTTTGCTTTAATTTCGGTCAAAATGGGAATAAAAGTATCTGTTTTGACTATGCTTTTGATTTTAGGGTCAATATCTCTTATCGCAGTTCTAACCAAAACAAAAAGGGAATTGTCAAGGAAAGTTGAGGAACTAACAATACTTACCACTGTTTCTGAAGCTGCAAGTTCAGGGCTTGACCTTCTTCCTATGGTTGAGGGCTTTTCAAGGAAGTTGTGCGAATCTTTATCTGCAGAGGGAATTGGTGTTGTTTTTTGTCAGCCCTATTCAACCACCTTGAACGCAGTTCAGGTTGAGGGGGAGAAATCAAGAACTATGCAGCTTCCTGAAGAGGAAAAGCGATACCAATACGATTCTCTGCCACTAAGCGAACCGAGCAAAAAATTGGGAGAAGCACTATATGAATTTTTGCAACCCCTTGAAACCGCTCCCTTTCTCATTCCCAAATCTTGTTATGGAATCCCTTTAATATACA
>JAAZNT010000022.1 GCA_012798145.1 Thermoanaerobaculaceae bacterium
AATTATGGATAGACTGAAGGAAATGGACCAAGTGGCTTATGTGAGATTCGCGAGTGTTTACAGAAGGTTCGGCGATATCAGCGAATTCATTGAAGAAGTAAAGAAACTCGCCTCTAAGGAAAAGAAAGGCGAAGAATAGTTATGAGAAAAGCGTTTACTTCAGTACTTGAACTAATGCGCCTTCAGTCGGAGATGAACAGGATTTTTGAGATGCTTGAAGCGCTTCAGGGGGATGACTACACTTTTGATATTGAATACGCTCCGCTTTATGATGTTTTTGAAACCCCCGAAAGCGTAGTCGTTGAGATGGACCTTCCCGGCTGTGACCCCGAAACGCTAAAACTTACCGCCTCTGGTTCTCATATATTTGTGGAAGGGGTTAGAATTCACAAAAAAAGGAAATCCGTCCATTACCACCTTCTTGAAAGGTCAAGGGGGAAATTTAAAAGAACAATCGTTGTTGACGGCGCTTTCAACACACACAAAGGAATAGCCACATTTCAAAAAGGGGTTTTGAGAATAGAGTTTCCAAAAGTTAAGGACAGAAGGGGAACTCCACATCCTATTGAAATAACAAAAGAAGAAACAGAAAAATAGTCTATGGCAATAGTATTAATATCAGCGGGTTTCTCTAAAATTCTTTGAAAGGGAGAATTTGGCGATGAAGGCATGGCTGTTGAAAAGATGTGGAAATCTTGTTGAAAACGATAACATTCTTGAAATTTGCGATGTTCCATACCCGGAAATCAAACCAAACGAAATAGTAATAAAAATAAAAGCATCTGGAGTATGCCACACCGAACATGATGAAATAGAAGGAAGAACCCCTCCGCCAAAATTTCCTGTGATTTTAGGACATCAAATTGTTGGCGTTGTTGATAAAACAGGCAAAGAGGCAAAGATTTTCAAATGTGGCGACAGGGCGGCGGTTGCTTGGATCGGCTCCTCCTGCGGAGAGTGCTATTTCTGCCAAAAAGGTTTGGAAAACCTATGCCAAAATTTTCAAGCGACGGGAAGAGATATAAACGGCGGTTACGCTCAATATATTGCTATAAAAGAGGATTTTGCATATAAGATTGAAGGGGGATTTGAGGATGAATTTATTGCACCTCTGCTTTGCGCAGGCGCAGTTGGATACCGCTCGCTCAAACTGACAGAAATAAAAGACGGGGAGCCGATTGGATTTATGGGCTTTGGCGCTTCGGCGCATATTGTGTTGAAACTTTCCAAAATACTTTTTCCCTCATCTCAATTGATGGTGTTTGCAAGAAGCGAAACAGAAAGACAATTTGCTTTGGATTTGGGAGCAAACTGGGCGGGAGACATTGAAGAGATCCCACCCCAAAAGCCAAAAGCCATAATAGATACCACTCCCGTATGGAAACCGATAATCGCCTCATTAAATGCTTTGGAAAAAGGAGGAAGAGTTGTTATCAACGCAATAAGAAAAGAATCAACGGACAAAGAAGAACTTCTTAAACTTCAATATGAAAGCCATCTATGGCTTGAAAAAGAGATAAAAAGCGTTGCAAATGTAACAAGACAAGATGTTAAAGAGTTTCTCGCTCTTGCTTTCAAAAACAACATCAAGCCCGAAATACAGATTTATTCTTTTGAAAACGCAAAAAAAGCGTTGATTGAAATCAAAGAAAAAAAGATTCGCGGAGCAAAAGTTTTAATTGTTGAAGGAAAATGAGGAGGATTGATGAAAAAATTATATTTTTCATTGCTTATTGTGGCTTTAGCGCTGATTTGCTTTCAAACTCTTAACGCCCTAAAAATTGTTGAACAAAAACCAATTCAGGCGATTTCTTGGCTTGAAGGAAAATGGGTAAAAGCATACGGAGACAAATTAAGAGAAGAACACTGGAGTTTTATGGGCGGGACTTTCTTGGGGATGTGCAGAGAAATTTCAGACAGTGATTCTTCATTGATACAAATTATGACAATTGAGCAGGAAGGCGAAGAGACGCTTATGAAAATTAGGCATTTCAGCAAAGGGTTAAAAGTCGCTTTGGAAGAAAAAGACAAAATGGCAGTTTTCAAACTTAATGAATACAATAAAAAAGTCGCTGTATTCAACGGAATAGGAGAGAACGAAGGAGAAACAATAACTTACAAACTCCTCACAAAAGATCTCCTTGAAATCACCTTTGAATTTACAAAAGATGGAAAGAAAGCCCAAGAAATTTATAGAATGAAAAGAGCTTAAAAAAACCATCCTCTCTCGCTGAGAGCACGGTTTGAGGTTTCCACCAAAAAAAGCAGTCACTGCGAGATTGTCTTCGAAGCTTTGACAAGCGAAGCAGTCTTCTTTTAATTCCCCCTCTCATCTCAGGAGAG
>JAAZNT010000383.1 GCA_012798145.1 Thermoanaerobaculaceae bacterium
GAGTTAAAGAGAGTTGAGGCTGTATACGCTCCTACAAACTATTTCTTCAAGTTATAACCTCAACCCGCCCTGAAAGGCGAGGGAGAAATTTTCTTCCCATTTCAGGGGAGGACAAAGGAGGGGTTTCCTTAAGAGAAAGACTGCTTCGTTTGTCAAAACTTCGAAGAATGCCTCGCAGTGACAGCGTTTTTAAGGCGAAAACCTCACCCCTGCCCCTCTCCTGAGATGAGAGGGGGATTAAGAGGAAGACTCCGCCACGCTTCGCTCGCGGCTTCGGCAACCGTGGGATCGCTTCGAAGGTAATCTCGCAGTGACTGCGTTTTTGAGCGGTAACCTCACCCCGCCCTCTCCTGAAAGGCGAGGGGAAAAGAAGTTACTTCACCCTGCCATCTCCAGAAAATAGATACTGCTTAAGCGCTTGCCCCTACGCCCTTGGGTGGTATTTTTTATAGACCTCTTTCAGTCGCTCCTGTTCAATGTGGGTATAAATTTGGGTTGTGGATATGTCGCTATGACCAAGTAAAATCTGCAAAGAGCGCAAATCCGCTCCTCTCCTCAAAAGGTGCGTTGCAAAAGAATGACGCAAAGTGTGAGGGCTCAAATGCTTTGTGATTCCCGCCTGCCTTGCATAAGAGGTTATCATAAGAAAAATGTTCTGCCTTGTCATCTTTCCGCCCCTTGATGTTACAAAAAGAGCGTCAGAAACTTTTTTCTTCAATATCAGGGGGCGCGCCTCAGAAAAATATTTCTTTATCCAATCCTGCGCAACTTCCCCAACTGGAACGATTCTTTCTTTTGAGCCCTTTCCCATAACCAAAATAAACCCTGCAACTTCATTAAATCCCTTTGTCGTCAAAGAGGCAAGTTCTGAAACTCTTATCCCTGTCGCATATAAAAGTTCAATCATCGCTTTGTCTCTTATCCCGAGCGGTTTGGTGGTGTCGGGCGCTTTTAAAAGTGCCTCAACCTCGTCTTCTGTAAGGTAAGAAGGAAGCGCTTTAATTGTCTTTGGAGATTCAATATTTTCTGTTGGGTCGCGTTCAGCGATCTTTTCAAGAAGAAGAAATCTGTAAAAATTTTTCAAAGTTACAAGTTTCCTCGCCGCTGTGGAGCTTTTTCTTCCCGCTTTTCTTTGCAGGGTAAGGTAGTCTCTTATGTCTTCCCTTGTAACGCAAAGCGGCTCTTTCTTTACCTCGCTGAAAAAGTCAATCAAATCTCTTGTGTAAGATTCTACGCTGTTTTTTGCAAGCCCCCTCTCAACAAGAAGATGGTTCAAAAAAGATTCTGCTTCTTTGCTCAGAATTGGCTTTTTGTTTTCATCCATCTTTTTTCTGCTTTTTAAGAATTATTGTAACGGGTCCGTCGTTGACAAGCCCAACCTCCATCATCGCTTGGAAGATTCCTGTTTTTACCTCAAGTCCCCTATCTATCATTTGCGAAACAAAATAATCAAAAAGTTCTTTCGCCTTCTCGGGACGGGCGGCTTTTGAAAAACTTGGCCTTGTTCCTTTGTTCAACTCCCCTACGAGTGTGAATTGGCTTACAGCAAGAACTTCTCCAGAGCAATCCTTTATACTAAGGTTCATTTTCCCTTCTGCGTCGGGGAAAATTCTCAGCGAACCGACTTTTTCTGCACACCATTCGATCTCATTTTTTGAATCGCCCTCCTCTATCGCCGCAAGCACAAGAAGTCCTTTTCCAATAGAAGAAACGAGTTTATCCTCAACTTTGACAAAAGCAGATTTGACTCTCTGAATTACAAGAATCACTTTCTATTCCTGCTCGTGAAGAGTCTTTAGAGAGATCACCTCAAAATGTCTTGAACCTGAAGGGGTTTCAACTGTAACTTCGTCCCCTTCCTTTGCTCCCAAAAGAGCTTTCCCAATAGGAGACTGAACAGAATAAAGCCCTTTTTGAATATTTGCCTCTTCGTGAGTAACAAGTTTAATCTCAAGTTCTTCCTCTTTGTCCAAATCAAAGAGTTTTAGAATGCTTCCGTAAGCGGCTCTATCTTTGGGTATTGATGAAAGGTTTACTGTCGCAAGGGCGGCGATCCTCTCTCTCAATTGTTTAACCCTTGCTTTGACATACATCTGCCTTTGAAGAGCCATATGATACTCTGCATTTTCTGAAAGGTCGCCAAGTTGTCTTGCCCTGTCTATCTCCTTTGGAAGTTCAACGCTCAACTCGTGTTCAAGTTTTTTTAATTCTTCTTCAAGAGATTTTTTAGTGCTTTCAATGCCGCTTCCGCTTTCAACCATTTCTGCCTCCAAACTGCCACTTCTTTCAACTACATTCTTAGTATAAAATAAAAGCCAATAAAATGACAAATTCTTTTCGAAATTGTCAAGCCAAGATAGAAATGTCCCCTTATTACCAATTTAGAAATGTCCCTTTTTTGGGAATTTTTTTTATTGTTAGTAGGCGATGTGGGAATGTGGAAAACTTTGGAAAAAGTTTTCCAAAGGCGTGTGGGAAAGCCGA
>JAAZNT010000384.1 GCA_012798145.1 Thermoanaerobaculaceae bacterium
ACGGGATACAGGTTATACAGGGGATTGCAGTCAAACCTTGCTGATTTGTTAAGTGGGAACGCTGATTTCTGCACGAAATATCAAGGCGCCAACACAAACGCCAACATATCAGCGGATGATCCATCTTTGGTAACAGGAAGGTGCTACTACTATCTTGTTACGGCATACAACGGAGCGGGAGAAGGTTCAGCGGGTAATGCAAGCGGGCCTACACCAAGACAGGTCAACACAGCAGGCAACTGCCCGTAAGCGATTAACAAATAGACTAAAAGGGGCGGGGAAACCCGCCCTTTTTTTATGTGTGACTGAATTTTTAAAAACAAAAAAATGTTTCAGCAATTGTGGTTTATAGAAACTTTCTTTGCAGTGTGGTAAATTATTACATCTTTGGAGGAAGATATGGCGGAGAAGGAAGTTCCATTGTCGGTGGCTGAAAGGCATAAGATTCTTTTCATTGAAAGCACTCCAAAAGAGGAGTTAATTTCTTATGGAAAAAAATATTTATCCAAAGGAATGCTTTATGATGCTCTTGAATATTTTGAGAAAGCAGGAGCAGAAGATTATATGAACCAGATAAAAGAAAAAAGCATTGAGGAAGGGGATATAGTTTTATATCAAAATGTGTGCCATCCGCTTAAGCAGGAAATGGGAAAAGATGAACTTATAAAACTCAAAGAAAATGCGGAGAAAATGGGAAAAGAAAGCGTTTCAAACAGCGTTGCAATTTTATTAATATCAAAGGAGAAGAAGTGAAATGCTTAAGGCGCAGGAATTGACAAAACTTTACGGCAGCAAAAAGGGAGTTGAAAATATCAATTTCAGTGTTGAAAAAGGAGAGATAGTAGGTTTTTTGGGTCCAAATGGGGCAGGTAAAACGACTACTATGAGACTTATCACAGGTTATCTCTATCCAAACGAAGGGGATGTTTATATTGAAGGTCACTCGATAATTGAGAATCCTTCCAAGGCAAGGGAATTCATAGGATACCTTCCTGAAAGCAATCCTTTATATGAAGATTTAAAAGTCAAGGAATATTTAGAATTTAGAGGAAGAATAAAGGGGTTAAAAGGAAAAAAACTTCAGCAAAAAATGGACGAGGTGGCTCAAAAAACAGAAATAACGGATGTTATAGGAAAACTCATAGGCAACTGTTCAAAAGGATATAGGCAGAGAATCGGGATCGCAGATGCTCTTATAAATGACCCGCCTCTTCTTATTCTTGATGAACCGACCCAAGGGCTTGATCCCGCCCAAATTTATCACATAAGAGAATTGATAAAATCCCTTTCAGAGGGGCACACCGTTATTTTGTCAACACATATTTTAAGCGAAGTGGAAGCGATATGCTCAAAAGTCCTTTTAATTCATAAGGGAAAAATACATTTTGACGGCTCTTTGGAAGAGATGAAATCAGCTTTGAGAGGGAGGACTCAAATAAAAGTTACCTTGCTTTGTCCGGAATATAAAGGGGCAGAACTTCTTTCCCAAATTCACAACATAGAAAAGTTTGCCGTAGAAAAAAGCGAGGAAGAAAAACAATGTGCCTTCACAATTGAAGGAAAAGAAGGTGTTGATGTAAGAGAAGAGATCTTTTGGAAATGTTTTGAAACAAAAATTCCTCTTTTGGAGATTTACTCAGTAAAAAGAACTCTTGAAGAGGCTTTCTTAAAAATGGTGAGCGAAGAGGAGGAAAATCAATGAACAAAGTTATTGCTATTGTTAGAAAAGAGTTGTGGCAATACTTTTTTTCTCCTATTGCTTATATCGTTCTTGCGTCTTTTGTATTGATAAATAGTTTTGTCTTTTATATTGTTCTTGCCGCGATGAGCAAAGCGGCGAGCCCGCCTATTTCCCCGATGGCTTTGCTTTTTGGGGGAACTTTCTTCTTCTGGCTCTTGCTGATTGTTATGATTCCTGTTTTAACAATGAGACTTGGCGCTGAAGAAAGAAAATCGGGAACTATTGAAACACTTTTAACCGCGCCGGTAAGCGATTTTGAAATAGTTATTGGAAAGTTTCTTTCTTCATTTTTGTTTTATCTTCTTGCTTGGGCATTAACTTTGGTCTATGTTTTCATTTTAAAATCCTATGATAATGTTGATTTTGGACCTATACTTTCGGGATACTTGGGTGTCATTCTCATCGGCGCCTTTTTTATCTCAATAGGGATTTGGGCAACAATGATTTCAAGAAACCAAATTGTGGCAGCGATAATATCATTTTCTGTAATGGCTATTATGGTCGGGATGACTTTCTTTTCATTCATCCTTGGTAGCGAGAAAAAAGAATTAATCCAAAGTATAGACCTGCTTGCAATTATGGAAAATTTCTCAAAAGGAGTGATTGATACAAGAAATGTGATTTATCTTCTTACTGGGACGGTTTTGTTTCTTGCCCTTTCTGTCAAAAGTCTTGAGGCAAGGAGGTGGCAATGAAAAGCAAACAAAAATTTTTGACAGGAGCAAATTGGAGTGCTTTTGTTATACTCTCAATTTCTCTTTTTGTCATTGTAAACTACCTTTCATTCAGGCATTTTAAAACCTATGACGCAACATTCAGCGGCGAATTTTCGCTTTCTCCGCAAACAAAAAAATTTTTAAAAGATTTAAAAGAAGAAATGGAAATATTTGTTCTTCTTCCTATGGGAGATGAAAGTTATGAAAGAGTTGAAAGATTGCTGAACTCTTTTAAATCTGAATCTTCAAAGATCAAATTGGAATTTCTTGACCCCGAAAAAGATAGAGAGAAATATGAACTCGTTATGAAGAAATACAGTGTAACAACTCCCAATTCGGTTATATTTGCAACCAACGATAGAAGCAAATGGGTTGAAAAAGACCAGTTTCTTGAGTACGATTTCTCTTCATATCAATTTGACGGCACTGCAAAATTGAAAAATTTTAAAGGAGAAGGGGCTTTTCTCAACGCTATGTATGAGGTTGTTGACCCAAGAAAACCAAAAATATATTTTACTGTTGGGCACGGCGAAAGAAGGGACAATGAAGATAACAACAGAGGGATTTATCTTTTTAAAGAGAGGTTATCAAAAGAAGGGGCTGTAACAGAGGAACTTCAAACGGTTGCTTTAAGCAAAATTCCAGAAGACGCTTCTCTTGTGGTTGTTGCTGGACCACAAAAACCGTTTACAAAAGGCGAATCTGATATTTTAGAAAAATATTTGGATGAAGGAGGAAGTCTTTTCCTATTAATAGACCCTGTAATTGAAGAGGGTAAAGATATGAAGTTTGAAAAAACAGGGCTTGAAGAAATGTGCTTAAGGCATGGAATTGAACTTCTTGATGGTCTTGTTGTTGACCCTGAGGCGTCATTGCTTGCTGGAAGAGCACAAACTTTTTTTGGGATCAATTACTCTCCAAACGAAATTACGGCAGACCTGATGAAAAACAAATATCCAATTCTCTTCATTTTGGCGAGGGCCTTAAAGTTGACAGAACCTACGGACAAAGATTTTAAGTCGGAAGCTCTCGTATCAACAGGAAAAGAGGCGTGGGCTGAAACAAATCTCAAAAACCTTAAAGAAGTGAAAAAAGACCCTGAAGATCCTCAAGGAATTTTGACTCTTGCAGCAATCACTGTCTCTGAAAAAAACAAGAAATCAAGGATGGTCGTTGTTGGAGACAGCGACATTATTTCTGAGGGGGCTTTTTTGTCGCAACTTGGCGGGAATGCTATTTTTTCCCTCAACGCTGTTCATTTTCTTGTGCAGCAGGAAGAAAGAATTTCAATTCCTCCAAAAGAGATAAACAAGAAGCCAATAGTTCTTACCACGACTCAACTTATGACAAACTTCATTATCCTTGTTGTGCTTTTTCCTTTTGCCATTGCGCTGTTTGGAGTTTTCGTCTATTTTTCAAGAAGGCGTTAAAATGAAAAAGTCAACATATTTTCTTTTTGCGGTAGTTGTAATTCTCTTATGTTTTATCTTTCTTTTTGAGAAAAAGCAAAAGACCACAAAGGAGATTGAATCAAGCAAAACGAAAATTTTTATTGATTTTTTGGAAGATGTTGAAACGATTGAAAGGAAAGGTTTTGAAGACCTAAAAATTGAAAAAGAGGGAGAAAACTACTTTTTAACATTTCCTTTTAAAGATTCTGCTGATGAGGGTGCAGTAAAGGGTTTTATTGAAGCGTTGAAAGGTGCTGTCGCGGAAAGAATTATAAAAGAAAACATAGAATTGAAAAAACTTGGGCTTGACAACCCTCAAATTACAGTTGCTTTCAAATCAAAAGATAAGACAAAAACAATAAAAATAGGAAATTCGCCACCGCTCGAAAAAGGAGTCTATTTTCAGACCGATGACAAAATTGGAGTATTGAGTGATTTTACACTTGATACAATCAAAAGAAGCGTAAATGATTTTAAAAGCAAAGAACTCTGCGCTCCTCTTAAATATGAAAATGTAAAAAAAATCTCATACTACAAGGGAAATGACCTTGTTTTTGAATTTGAAAAAATAAATGGAAAATGGTATCTTTCTCATCCTTTTAAAGACCTTGCTGATGAAAGAAAAGCCACATTTTATATTGAAGATGTTATTTTATGGCCCATAATGAATTTTGAAGACGACTCTGTGAGCGAAGAAAAAGCAAACCTTGTCAATCCTAATGAAAAATATGAAGTTGAAACGAATGATGGAAATAAAATATTAATAAAAATTGGCGCGTTAAAAGATGAGGAGAAAAAGTTTTATTATGCTTCTGTTTCAACGAGGAAAGGAATTTTTGCGGTCAGCAAAAACTCTGTAAGAAACATTGATAAAGAAGCAGAAGATTTTAGGGCGCTTGCGATCTTTTCATCCGACATAAATAAATATGAATCACTTATTCTTTCAGGAGCAGAAAAAATAGTTTTTAAAAATGTGAGAGAAAAAGGGTGGATTGAAGAAAAAGAGAGAGTCAAAGAAGACCAGATAAAAACTTTTCTTTTTGCGATAGAAAATTTTGAAGGTGAAAAAAAAGTTGAGAAAATTGAAAACCTTCCTCTCTTTATTGAGATTTCTTTAATTAAAGAAGGAGATAAGGAAGAGGTGTTTTTTTATGAAGATAAAGAAAATTTAGTTGCAGAAATAAAGAGCAGAAAAATCTTTGTTTCTTTGTCAAAAGAAGATAGTGAAAGGATGAAAGGAGCTGTTAAAACAATTTTTAGCCAATTTAAAGAAAATGTTTCCCATTAAAGTAGTTTTAATTGAGAGAAAAAAAGCGGGAATGAGTTATC
>JAAZNT010000385.1 GCA_012798145.1 Thermoanaerobaculaceae bacterium
TCGGCTTTCCCACACGCCTTTGGAAAACTTTTTCCAAAGTTTTCCACATTCCCACATCGCCTACTAACAATAAAAAAAATTCCCAAAAAAGGGACATTTCTAAATTGGTAATAAGGGGACATTTCTATCTTGGCTTGACAAATAATCGCAAAAGTCTTGACAAAATATAAAAAAGATATTAAATTTTTAAGCGAGGAAAGGATTTAAAGCAAATCCTTCCGGGAGGATGAAATGAAAAAAACATCTGTAATAGTTTTGTTTTTCCTTTTTTCAACCCTTATTTATGGCGCTTGTGGAGAAAATATATTTTTATTTAACGCTTGTATTCCCTGCGCAACAGGGCTCTCTTCCAACCCCGACGAAATACATGCGTATTTGTGGATTCAAGGGCTTTACAACGAATTGGAAGGTGTCGGAACAGATTCAACCGGCGTTGATTTAATTGATGAAACCTGTCAATTTGACGGCGCTTCTATTCTTGGGCCTTGTGGTGTCTGCACTGACCTATGCAACTCCGGCGATTATTATCTTCTTACTGATTGGTCAACACCAAATTACGATGGATGCCCGCCCTCAAACCCATCCGCAAGGGCTGTTCTTTTAATTTACGATGATTCGGGGAAGTTTGTGCTTCAAAGTATGAGCCAAGGAAAAGGCTGGGAGAATTGGGATGAATTGGGAACTATGGAAGCAAGAAATTTAGGCTACGGAGATAATTATCCTGAAACTTGGCCTGTACCTTCGGGAGGAATCTGGCAGCAATCTTCCGGAACATACTATTGCACCATCGATTTCGGCACAATGTGGCAAAGAAGCATTAATGGAGGATATGCAACGGGAGACGCCCCCTCAACCCCTCTTGCCACACAATTCAAACTCTATTTTTACAACGGAGGTGATGAGTATTATCCCACAAATTTTTCAACTTCAAACTGGGTAGCGGGAAACACATATCCGATAACAACAACAGATGTGACAATTTATAGAGAGGATATTCCAGTCTGCTCATCAAAAAATCTTATAGTTTCCCGTTCTTTCATATATGAAGGTATTGAAATTCCTTTTGTTTCGCAAAATTATGTTGTTTTATTAAGCAGTATCTGGGCTGACATTTGGGATGGCGAGCCTTGCAAATGCGGGGCATTTTATTGTCCTTTTGAAATGGTTTGTGATGATGTTGGTCTCCCTTGTCCATTAGACTTTGATTTTCTTTACGATGAAAACTATCCCGGGTGCGGAGTGGAGCATTGGTTTAGATACAGGCCAAAATTTGGGAATTGGACAGGCAAATGGAGTGAGCCTTTTTATTGGACAGAGCCAACAGACACTGTTTTAAATTCTGTGGTTGACAACGATCCAAATTTAAGAAGCGGAGTTACTATCAACTTTACACCCACAGTTCCTGCAATTAGACACGATTTGTATGTTGACGGCGTGAAAGTTAAAGAGAATGTTTTACCGGGTGTTGTTTATAACGGGCTTGAATGCAACACTAACCACAATTTCCAAATTAAAGCGGTGGTGAATCTTAGTGGTGGGATATGGTGCGATGAATATGTTTCAAACATTGTCTCCGGCTCTGACAACTGCGTTAATGTCCCTCCTGAAATAGCAAAAGGAACTTCTTATGAAAACGCTTTGGTTGCCTCTCTTGACAAGACCGCACTCTCTTGGGCTTCAGATTCTTCATCAACAGGATATAGAATTTACAGAGGAACGCATTCTACACTGCCAAATCTCCTCTCCGGAACGACAAATTCCTGTCAAAAATACGACGGAGCGCTGACTTCAGCGGATATTTCTTCTGACAATCCTTCGTCAGATCCTGACAGATATTTTTGGTATCTTGTTGTCGGCTATAACGGAAACGGCGAGGGGAGCGCAGGAAACTTAAGAACAATAAATTCATCAGGAAACTGCAACTAAATAACATTTTTTTCAAAAAAAAACTCATCCTTATTAAAAGCAAACTTGTTTTGCAAA
>JAAZNT010000386.1 GCA_012798145.1 Thermoanaerobaculaceae bacterium
TATTAACCACAGATGGCCACAGATGGTCACAGATCTTTCACAGAGATTTTTAAAATTTTATCTGTGTTTAAGCTCTGTTAATCTGTGTAAACTGTGGTTTTTTGTATTAATTTGAATCGAGGAAAGGTGGCCGGGGAGGGAGATTTTTGAACCAGCGGAAGGCAAGAGTGCTTTTCGGGAAAAATATGACCCAGGCCGTAAGAAAAATAATCTTCATATCGGTTGCAAACGACAAATTCTCCTGATACCAGAGCTCGAGAGCACCTTTGTAGGGTGCAATAGCACTGGCATAAAAATCTTCAGGCTTCACCCCGCACTCCGAAAGCAGTCTTTCTTCATCACGGAAAATAACGGAACCTATACCTGTAAGTCCCGGCCTTACGTTATATATTCTTTCCTGAACAACCGGTGGGTAAGGCAGGAAGGTTTTTTCCACCAGTGGCCTCGGCCCCACAAAACTCATGTCGCCCTTAAGAATATTTACAAGTTGTGGCAATTCGTTGATTTTTGTTTTGCGCAGGAATTTTCCGAACGGCAATACGCGCGGATCGTTGCGCAACGTATGCAACCCGCCCGGAAGCTGTTCGCTCTTCCTCAGCATGGTAGCATGCTTCCATATATAGAACGGCCTGTTTTTGTATCCTATCCGCTTCTGAAAATAGAAAATATCATGTTCACCCGTGAGCAATAAAACAATTGATACAGGTAACCACAAGGGCGTCAAAAGAATAATTGCTAAGAAGGAAAACGTAAAATCAAACCATCGTTTCAGTCCTCCTGACCACATATCAATTCATGCCTTTTACCAGATATTACCCACTACCGGTCTTGGATTCCATCCAAGTTCCCTGCGGGCCTTCTCATCAGAAAAAGTGAGGGTATAGCTGAGTTTTTTCAGGCGGCTGGAATTCACAGGAAGCCAGGGAAAAAGATCACCTGCTTTTGCCGAAGCCTTTAGAATACCTTCCGGTAAGGTTCGGATTCTTTTACCATAATGGGAAGCAATATACTCTTCCAGTTCCCTGTACGATGGATGCACACCGTCGGTAAGGTGGTAAATCCCTTTTGCCGAATGAAGTGAAGGAATGAACCGGGCCAGGTCAGATGCAAGCACCATGCTCCGGCGAGCTGATGAAGAACCAAACCGGAAGTAGTAACCTTTATTGATAGCCCTTATCATACTTCCGAGGTTTCCCGGAGCATCCGGACCGGCTATAAGAGGAAGGCGCAGAACAGCAACCGGAACGTTATTTTGTTTGCCCCACTGAAGAACGGCCTCTTCGGCCAATATTTTACTGCGGGCGTAAGCGGAAGTGCCATTGAGCGGATAATTTTCATCGATCATTTCGCCTTCTTCCAGACCGTAAACAGCAACCGTGCTGATAAAAACAAACTGTCCGGGAAGCCGGGGCAAGGCTGATAAACCTTTCAACAAGTTTACAGTACCCTGATAGTTGACCTTAAAAAATTCATCCTCATCCTTTATTGTACGTGGAATACTATGCGCTTTGCCGGCGGCATGAATAACCAAATCGGGCAAAACCGGAAATTGAGGAATATCTTTTGAAAGGTCGCACAGTATATTGCTTTGGAATGAAATTCTATCCAGTCCAATGGTGTAATGGTTAATTTTGCAAGCATTGTAAAGTATTTTTCCTACGAAACCTGAATGGCCGGTTATGAGAACTTTCATTAAATTATGACTCAAAAACATTAATGTATTTTTCGGATAGATATTTTATGTTATGGTATTTTTTTACATAATCTCTTCCTTTTTTCCCCATAGCTTCGCGATTTTCTGAAGGCATTTTAAAGAATTGTAGAACGCCTTCAGCGATAGCTTCAGCAGATTCAGGTTTTACAATAATACCACAACCGGACAATTCAACCGGATCACCTATGTGGTTATTGGAATCCAGGATCGGTTTACCGGCAAGCATATAGTCAAAATATTTATTTGCAGAAACCCCATACTGGTATAAATTACAGTTATTCCAACCGATGAAACAAATATCAAATAAGGTTATAGCAGAAAGTACTTGACTTTTCTTAATTTTTGGCAAAAAAATAACATTAGGAATTTTACGAATCTTTCTTTCCAATTCTTTTTTTAAATAACCATCACCAATAACAACAAAAAAGATTTTTTCATTTTTTTCCAGTATTTTTGCAGCATCTATTAAATATTCCAAAGCGTTTGCAAGGCCAATTGTGCCGGTATAGCCAACAACAAACTTTTGTTCAGGAATTTTCAATTTAACTTCTTCAGGAAGAGGTTCAGGATTTAGTGATTCTTGATCAACTCCATTAGGTATATATACAAATTTATGTGAACAACCCGGCACAATTTTTTCAAAATGCTTGTAGGCATTTGGGAGCAGTGATATAATTTGATCAGATTTTTTATAACCGAAACGCTCAAACCAGGCAATAAATTTAACTGCAGGGTGTTTTGGAGAAACATTGCCTAATTCAATGAGTGATAATGGCCAAATGTCACGTATTTCGAAAAGAAGTTTCTTCGCTTTATATCTCTTTTTAAGCCAGAAGGCTGGTAAAATCGGAAATATTGGCATGGATGAAACAATAATAATATCAGGTTTGCCGGCTTTCTTTGCAGGGACAAAAAAAACCTTAATTGCAAATAGCAGAAAGCTCCAAAAACGCATCACTGATTCGGATTTGTAGCGTGGAGTTTTTACCCAGCAAAATAAGCGATTTTCATGTAATTCAAAATTAAAATGTTTGGGAGCGTTTGGTAAATTGCGAAACATATGATTGTATGAGCCGGAAATAATTGTAACCTTATAGCCAGCTTCAAGCCAATAACGACTTAAAAAGAAATGCCGTTCACCCCAACCTGAATAAGGAGTACCTGCAAACTGATTAATTACCCAAATCGTTTTTCTTGAATTAACCATGGTTGGTATTTATTTGGGAAATTACCGATTTAAATTTCCCATTGGGACCAGAAGGTATTTCATTTACATAGTTTAGAACTACATTAATATTGCCCAACTGCGAGATAATGCGAGAAAATATAAGATTTTCTTCTTTTGTTTTAAGCTTGTTCTCAGCAATTAGATTTATTTCAATGTTATTTAGATCTTTTTGAACTACTTGCGCTGTTTTAATTGAAGGGATATCTAAAAAAATTCCATGAAACCGGACCATCTTACGACCGTCGGGTCCTGTCACAACATCTTCGATTCTGCCAATTATCTCTTCAACCTTTGGCATATTTCTACCGCATGATGTTTGCTGATTTTTTGACAGGTTAACCCTGTCGCCA
>JAAZNT010000387.1 GCA_012798145.1 Thermoanaerobaculaceae bacterium
GATGAAAAACTCAAGAATGAATTTCGCCGAAACCCCGTTTATAAATCTTAAAATTCCGACAACGATTTTGATTGTGTTAGGAACGCTTGCAGTGGCAGGGTTGCTTTTGAATATCGTACTTGCCATTCTTAACGGGGGCTCTTATATAAAGCAAAGAAAGATTCTTGCAACTCAATCTCAAACCAAAGAAGCACTTGAAAAAAGGTGCAAGGAAGCCGATTCTGCCCTTTCCGCCAAAGATATTAATCAACTTGCAAAAGAGGCGCAGTATTTACAAGATGTTCTTTCCCAGAAACAGTTCTCTTGGCTGACTTTCCTTGAAAGACTTGAGACAATCAAGCCATACAAAGCGATTTTTCAAAGCATTAGCCCCAAAGCAAGAAAAGATGGTTCATTTTATGTCAAAGTAAAAGGGCTTGCCCAGCCGAGAGATGAAATCTTCAAACTTGAAGAAAATATTTTCAAAAGCCAATACTTCGGCAAACCGCATCTTTCAAGCGAAGAACTTGACAAAACCTCCCAATGGCAGGCGTTTGATATTGAGTTTGTCTATTTCCCCGAGGGCAAAAAATGAGATACGAAAATTTCCTTAGAAACCATTTTTTTAAGATATTAGCGCTTTGCCTCATTATTTTGACAGCAGACATTTTTATTCTCACTTTTGGGGTATTAAGACTTGAAAAACGGGCGCAAAACTTGAAAACAACTGTTGAAAAGGGCGAAGAAGAAATTAAAAAGCTTGAAACAAAGGCAGAAGAAAAAGAAAAAGAAGTAAAAACCTTTAAAGAAAGCAAAGAAGTTATTGAGACTCTTAAAAACAACATTTTTCTCAAAAGGTCGCAAAGGTTTGTTGATTTTCAAAAAGAAATATCAAGAATCACTCGCGAAGCAGGAATGGAAAGTCAAAAGTTTGGATACAAATATACTTTGGTTCCAAAAGATACAGAAAAAGAGGCATGGAAGGATTCTTTTGTTGAAGTTTATATGACTTTGCCGCTTCAGGGGACATATCCTCAAATCAAGAAACTGCTTTCGCTTTTGGAAGAATCGGGTCATTTCATAACCATAGAAGGAATTGATATTGGTCAGACAACTCAAGGGGCAACTCTTATGGATTTCAAAGTAGGAATAAAAACTTATTTTGTCTACGACCCCAACGAAGACATTATTGAGGAAAAGAAATGAAAAAACTTTTTTACTGCGCATTCATTTTTATGTTGCTCTCTTGCGCAAACGATAATATTCAATCAACAGGAAAAAGTTTTGACGCTGAAGAAACACCATCTGGAAAGCGAATATCTTCAAGTAAAAATGTTGCTTCTTCCAAGGCGGTCTCTAAAAAATTCCCTTCTCTAAACCTTGATTTTCTTTTTGAAAAGAAACAAAAAGATGAATCAACCAACCAAAGCCAGCGCAACATTGTATCAATGGAAGAAGACCCTGAAGTTGTCGCGGAAAGAATGAGAAAAGAAGAAGAAGCAAGAAAACAGGCGGAATTGGCGGCAAAAAAAGCAGAAGAAGAGCGATTGAAGAGAGAAGAGGAACTTAAGAAAAATCCCCCTCCTCCACAGCCGCCACCGATTAATTTTGAATTCATCGGCTATATGGGTCCAACGGGCAAGAAATTGGGGATCTTTAGAATCGGCGGCAATGACGAAGACCTTGTTCTAAAAAGAAAAGGCGAAAAAATCGGAAACGATTTTATTATTGTAGATATTGGCTATGAATCTGCGGAGATAGGTTTTGAAGGATTTAAAGAAACAAAGATGATTCCACTTGTAAGCGGAGGAAAATAAAGTGAATAGAAGGATTTTAGTATTGCTGGCTTTTGCTTTTTTAATTTTTATTTATGGCTGTGCGCCATCATCATACAACAGAGGAAAGAATTTCTATGAAAGAGGATATTACGATGACGCAGTAAAGTCTCTTGAGGAAGCGGTGCGTCGCTCGCCCACAAACTTAAAATATAAGACGCTTCTTGAAAGAGCAAAGCTCGCAGCCTCTCAAAAACATTTTACGCAGGCGCAAATGCTGATCGGGAAAAAAGACTACCAGAGCGCTTTAGCCGAGCTTCAGATCACATTGCTCTTTGATCCTTCAAACCAATTTGCTCAAGACACTCTTGAAAATCTTCTTAAAACTGTCGCAGAAGAAGAGAAAAAAGCAAGAGCGCAATTTATAACAATTGAAGATATGAAGAAAAAGGCGGATGAAGAGAGCAAAGGTCCAATGATTGACCCCGCTTCAAACATTCCTCTCGTTTTAAAGTTTAACAACGCCGCCTTGAAGACTATTCTTGACGCAATTTCCAAAGCAAGCGGGATAAATTTTGTTTATGATGAAAAAGCAGAACTTTCAAAGAAATTGAGTGTTGACTTTGCGAAAATAAATATGGAGCAAGCGCTTGATTACATAATGCAGCAGACTAAACATTTCTATAAAGTCCTTGACCCCCATACGCTGATTGTTGTCCCTGACAACAAACAAAAAAGGGAGGAATACGAAGACCAGGTTATGAGAACATTTTACTTATCAAATGCTGACGCAAAAGAGGTCTTTCAACTTTTAAGGTCAATAATTCAAGGCAAGAAAATGGCTACAAACAAAGACCTTAATTCAATAACAATAAAAGACAACCCTGAAACTGTGGCGCTTTGCGAGAGAATAATCAACGCAAACGACAAAAGTGTAGGCGAGGTAGTAGTTGATGTTGAACTGCTTGAAGTAAATTCTACAAAACTTAAAACCTTAGGAATTGACTTGTCATCAAAAAATATGACCATAGGTCCCGAACACAATATGGTGAAAGACAAGGACGGCAATATTACGGGCTTTGGCTCCGGACCGCCTGTCCCTCTTGGTAAACTTGACGCTGTTTATAAAGGAATACTTTACGCTTTTCCAATTCCAAACATTATTGTAAATTTCCTTCAAACCGACAGCGACAGCCAAGTTCTTGCAAAACCTCAGTTAAGAGTTATGGAGGGAAAAAAGGCAAGCGTTCACATCTGCGACAGAGTTCCTATCCCTACATCAAGTTATGTTTATCCCGGCAACACAACGCAAACCAATTATGTGCCCACAACTACTTTTACTTATCAGGATGTGGGAGTTAAAATAGAGATTGAGCCAAGGGTTCACCACAACAGGGAAATTTCATTAAAAGTTACTGCTGAAGTTTCATCCGTGACCGGTTATATTGAAAGTAGTTCAGCTCTGCAGGCTGCTCAGCCCATAATAGGAACAAGAAAAGTCCAGACTGAAATCAGACTTGAAGATGGAGAATCAAGCCTTCTTGCCGGGCTTCTGAGAGAGGAAGATTCAAACTCGTTCTCCGGCATTCCCGGCATTGGTTCAGTTCCGCTTTTAAGAAGGTTATTTGGGAATTCTAATATAAACAAAAAATCAACAGATGTAGTTCTTCTTTTAACTCCCCATATTATAAGAATGCCCAACATCACATCAGATGATTTGAAATCTTTATGGGTTGGAACCGAGCAAAGACCGAAAATACAAGGGACCAAAGGAGAAACAAGTTTTATGCCTTCTCCCTTTGAAGGCGGAAGCGAGGAACAAGCAAAAATTGAAGATGAGCAAACTTCACCTTCTCCTGAAGAAGAACCTGCTGAAGAAAAACCGAAAGAGGAAGAGGAGAAGAAAGAAGAAAACAAAAATCAGAACGCAAGGCTTTTAATGAACCCAACAACACTGAATTTGGTTGCAGGCAATTCTGGAAGTTTCAGCGTAGTTATTGTTGGAGTAAAAGAGGGAAAATCTGCCCACCTTGAACTTGAATTTCCAACTGACATTCTTTCATTTGAAGGAAGCGAGGAAGGAACCTTCTTCAAACTTGGCGGAGGAGATACTTCTTTTCAATCAAATGAAGGTCCTCCCGGAATGGTTGTTGCAAATTTGGGAAAAAGCGGAGATGCAAGCGCAGCGGGAAGCGGCGTTCTTATAAAATATAAATTTAAAGCGCTCAAGCCGGGAACTGCAAGGGTAAGCATAACATCCGCCCAAATTACAGATTTAAGCGGCAATTCGCAGACTATGCCGGGAGTCTCAAGCA
>JAAZNT010000388.1 GCA_012798145.1 Thermoanaerobaculaceae bacterium
CTTATCTTCCATTTCCCCTAATCAATCTTTAATCGCTTGGTAAAGTTTTTTTGACAAATCATGGTTTATTTTATTTGACATCTATGAAAATTTCGCATATCTTAAAATATAGGAGATTTGATGGCTATTTCTGACAGAATTGCAGAAATCTTTGAGACCATAGAAAACATTAAGAAAAATTGCGGCTTGAAAGATGAAATTTTTGTGATGGCAGCGGCAAAGCAGAGGTCAATTTCTGAAATAGAAGAGGCATTTGAAGGGGGATTGAAATATTTCGGTGAAAACAGGGTTCAGGAAGCCGAAGAGCATTCAGCGGGACTAAAAACAGAAATAAGAGAAAATATAAGGTATCACTTCATAGGAAGACTTCAAAGCAACAAAGCAAAGAGAGCAGTCAAACTTTTTGACTCCATAGATTCTGTTGATTCTTTAAAACTTGCAAAAGAAATTGACAAATTCTCTTCGGAAGCAAACCAAGTTAAAGATATTATGATAGAAATTAATATGGGAGAAGAGCAAAAAGGGGGAGTAAAAATTGAGGAGTTGGATCCTTTCTTAGAAATGGTTTTTGATTTAAAAAACCTCCGCCTTACAGGATTGATGGCAGTTCCTCCCTTTTTTGAGGATCCCGAAAAAAGCAGACCCTTCTTCAGAAAAATGTACAAACTTTTTTGGCAGGTTAAAGCCAAACATCCAAATCCCCAATTTTTCAAATTTCTTTCAATGGGAATGTCAAACGACTACAAGGTGGCTATTGAAGAAGGCTCAAATATGGTTAGAATAGGAACTTTGATTTTTGGAGCAAGGAGGTAGAAAATGGTTACAAAAAAGCATTTATCACCAATAGAAATACAATCCCACAATTTTAGAACGCAGTTAAAAGGATACGATAAAGACGATGTGAAACTTTTTTTGAGCGCCGTAGCGGAATCTTATCAGGAACTCTCATTAGAAAACGCTTCTTTGCGAAAGGAAGTGGAAAGATTGAGCGCATCTCTTGATGAATTCAAATCAAGAGAAAATCTTTTAAAAGACGCTCTTTATCTTGCCCAAAAGACCGCCGATGATCTAAAATCCAACGCAGAAAAAGAGGCGGAAACAATTTTGAAAGAGGCGGAGTTGAAAGGGGAAAAACAGATTAAAGACGCTATGGTGAGGGCGCATCTGATTGAAAGGCAAATAATGGACATAAAGATAGAGAGGGAAAACACAATTCTCGCATTAAAAGATTTTATAGCAAGACTTTCAACTCTGCTTGAAGCAATAGAAAAAAGCAAAGAGAATGAGAACATAGAAACTTTTGCAAAGGAGCCAAACCCATAATGGATTTCGACACTATAATAGGGCCAATTGGAACGCTTGTAACTTGCCAGAGCAATTCTCCCCGAAAAGGAGAAGATTTAAGAGACCTCCCGATAATTGTTGACGGAGCAGTCGGAATAAAAGACGGGAAAATCACTTTTGTAGGCAAATATGATGAGATAGCAGGGCAAAAAGCCCAAAAAACTATAGACGCTTCAAAAAAGATGGTTCTTCCCGGTTTCGTTGACTGCCACACGCACATTCCCTTTCTTGGCGACCGCTCAAACGAAATGATAATGCGTTTTGAAGGCAAAACTTATATGGAAATTGCTAAAAGCGGCGGCGGAATTTTGAACACTATGGGCTTTGTCAGATACTCAAGCGAGCAAAATCTTTTGGAAGCGGCGAAGAAATCGGCAGCGCGTCTCTTAGAAAACGGAACCACTACATTTGAAGGGAAAAGCGGATACGGACTTGATTTTGACAATGAGATAAAACAACTTAATGTTTTAAAAAAACTTGGCTCGGAAACAAGCCAGAAAGTTGTTTCAACCTGTCTTTCCGCCCATTTTCTTCCTCCGGAATACAAAGAAAAAAGGGAAAAATATATTGAAATGATTACAGAAAAAATACTTCCCTTTGCGGCGAAAAACAAGTTGGCTGACTTTGTTGATGTTTTTTGTGAGAACGGCGCTTTCACTCTTGCTGAAACAAAAGAAATTCTGACAAAAGCAAAAAGTTTGAATTTCAAGACAAGAGTTCACGCAGACGAAATAGAAAATTACGGAGGAGCAAAACTGGCTGCGGAAATCGGCTGTGTTTCTGCAGACCATCTTTTGATGGCTGACGACGAGGCAATAGAACTTCTTTCGGAAAAGGGTGTTGTCGCTGTTCTTCTTCCCGCGACAGCTTTTTTCCTTAGAAAGCCATTTGCAAGGGCGCGCAAATTTATTGAAAAGGGTTGTGTAATTGCGGTGGCGAGCGATCTAAATCCCGGTTCTTCTTACACCTATTCAATGTTTCAGGTTTTGACTGTAGCAGTTTTTGGGATGGGGCTTTTTCCGGAAGAGGCGATATGGGCTTCCACTTTGAACGCAGCATTTGCCCTTTCAGTTCAAAACGAGGTAGGGTCGATTGAAATTGGAAAGAGAGCAGATATTACAATATGGGATGTCAGCCACCCGATTTATCTTTTTTATCCTTTCGGAGAAAAGAGTCTAAGCGCGGTAGTCTCAAAAGGGATTTTGGTTTACTGGAAAGAATAGATGTCTTTCGGTGATTCGTCGTTAAAAAACACTCTTGGCAAGGTTGTGGCAATTGGAGGCGGAACAGGGCTTCCTGCTCTCCTTGAAGCGCTAAGACCTGTAAGGGGAGAGGCGAATTTTGAGAAACTCAGCGCTATTGTCACAGTCTCTGACACAGGCGGTTCCTCGGGAAGACTAAGAAGAGATTTGGGAACTCTGGCGCCGGGAGACATAAGAAACTGCCTTGTTGCTTTGTCTGATGCTCCGGAACTTTTGCGAAAACTTTTTCAATACAGATTCTCAACTGGAGAGTTGGAAGGACATTCCTTCGGCAACCTTTTTATAGTTGCGCTTGCTGAGGTAATGGGGGATTTTTCAACTGCCATTGAGAAACTTCACGATATACTTGCAATAAAAGGGCAGATATTTCCTTCTACAAGAGAAAATGTTGAACTTGTGGCAAGATTTGACGATGGTAGCGTAATCAAAGGCGAAGAACTAATAACTCAAAAAAGGGGAAGAATTGTTGAAATATCTCTTGAACCAAAAAACTGCTCTCCGCCTCAAGGCGCGATTGAAGTTTTAAGCGAGGCAGATTTAATTCTTCTTGGACCGGGGTCTTTATTCACTTCCGTCATTCCGAATATCCTTGTTCCAAAAATTAAAGAAACCATAATAAAATCCAAAGCGAGAAAAATTTACATCTGCAACCTTGTCACTCAGCCGGGAGAGACAGACAACTTTTCCGCTTCAGACCATATTAAAGAAATTTTCAAAATCTCCTCAAATGAAATTGTTGACACAATACTTGTCAACACCGAAAAAATTTCAGAAAAGGTTTTAAAGAATTACTTGGAAAAAGGAAGCGCCCCCGTTAAAATTGACGAGGATGAACTTTACTCCTTAAATCTCGCTGTTGTTAAAAAAGATCTTGTTCTTGAAGGAGAATTTTTAAGACACGACCCAATAAAACTGAGAAAGACAATTTTTGAATTGATGAAAACCACTGTGGAGAAAATATGAGAAAGAGAATTGTTTTAATACTTGCCGCAGGAAAAGGAACAAGAATGAAGTCGCCCTATCCAAAGGTGCTCCATTCTCTTCTTGGAAAACCGATGATTTCAAGACTTATTGATTCGCTTATGACAATTAACCCTACAAAGATCTTCGTGGTAGTGGGATATGAGGCGGAATTGGTGAAAGAAGTAATAAAAGAATACAACATTGAACCTATCTATCAAGAACCGCAGCTTGGAACAGCGCATGCTGTTATGACGGCAAAAGAAAAATTAATGAAAGAAGGTGAAGCAGACCTTCTTATTGTGTCTGGCGATGTTCCCTTGATACCGATGGATGAGATCAATCTTTTCTTTAACAATTTTTCTAATTCACAGAATATAGCGGCGCTGATTTCAATCAACCTTGAGGAGCCTTATGGCTACGGAAGAGTTCTAAAAGATTTTGAAGGAAAACTTAAAAGGGTTGTTGAAGAAAAAGATGCGACTCCCGCCCAAAAAACTGCAAAAGAGGTTAACACAGGAGTTTATTTTTTAAGGATTCCTGAAATTTTTCCTTACCTTGAAAAAATTGACACGAAAAATGAGCAGGGAGAATATTATCTTCCCGACCTTTTTTCGTTAATCTACAATGATAACAAGCGTCTTGACTGCTTCAAGGGAAGTCTTGCCACAAGATATCTTGGAATCAACAGCCAGTTTGAACTCGCAAGAGCGGAAGAATGGCTCAGAGTCTCCGTAATAGGCAAACTTCTTTCAGAAGGAGTTATTATTAAGATGCCGGATACCGTTTGGATAGAGCCGGAAGCAGAAATAAAAAGCGGAGCGATAATACACCCGTTTACAAAAATATGCGGGAAAAGCAGAATTGAAACAGAAACCGAGATAATGTCATTTTCAACGATAATTGATTCAACAGTTGAAAGAGGAAGCATAATAAGAGAATATACCGACCTTGAAAAAACTTTGGTTGGAAGAAAATGCAAAATCGGACCTTACTGTAGAACAAGAGAAGGAACAACAACAGGAGATGATGTTCGGCTTGGCAATTTCGTTGAAACGAAAAAAGCGAATATA
>JAAZNT010000389.1 GCA_012798145.1 Thermoanaerobaculaceae bacterium
GCAACTAAAACCTATTTGGAAACAACATCCACTAAAACAAGGATTGAAACAAACAATAGTATAATAATAAAAGGAGGAAAAAATGCCATCAAAATGTTATTGGAAGTTTAAAAAAATTATTATTAATCAGGATTTAAGTGAATTAGACAGAACTACAATAGTAACAGAGTGTGGTGAAGAAGTATTAGTTGAAAAATTAAATAAATTATATGGGGAAGATATAATTAAACGCACCCCAACTACTTGTGTTTTTTGTAGTGCTGATGTAGAAAGAGGGTATTAAGGAAGCTGTAACCATAAAAAAATCATCTGAACCATGTGGGATTTAAAAAATATCTGTCGCCGAAACATCAAAGCAAGCCAACAATGGCAGATGTTCTTTTCACCCTTCGAATCCCCCCAACAAAATAACGCGTTGAGCGTCGGATTCACTCCGCGCGAAACGCATTCCTATACGGGGGGTAATCAGCGGGGCGAGCGTTAGCGAGTTAGCGCCTAAGAGGCATGCGGTCGTAGAATTCTTAATGAGCCTTGATAAACTCAAGGCGAATTAAAAGAATTCAAGACAGCCGGACAGCCCCCTTCTTTGGGGGTTTTGGCGGAGAGGGGGGGGATTCGAATCTACGCTTTCTAAAAGCCTCGCTCCGCAACGCTTCGCTGCGTTTTAAGAAAGCCTACGGTTCCCGGGGTTCATATAACATCGCCATTGTAAAGGCTTGACTTGCCTGAAAAGGCAACTCTTCGCTAACAATGGCAGATGTTCTTTTCACCCTTCGAATCCCTATTCTATGGGGAAATGGCGGAGAGAGAGGGATTCGCCTACAAATAAATTCCCTGACGGGAATTTTTCGCAGGCCGCCCCTCGCGGCGCTCGCCTTTGCTTCGCAAAACTCGCGCATCGCTGCGGGCTTCGAATCCCCACGCAGGCAAATCAATTTGCCTGCTCCCTTTGTAAAAAAGATTTTTGGCGGAGAGGGGGGGATTCGAACCCCCGGCCCCGGTTTTGCCAGGGCAACTGCTTAGCAGGCAGTCCTGTTCGGCCACTCCAGCACCTCTCCGCAAGGCGTGATGGCTCTTTTTAATTATACTTTGATTTGGCTTCTTAGGTCAAATTAAATAAGTTTTTTCAATATTTCGGAAAGTCTCTGATACTCTTCAAAGTCGTTGTAAATCTGCGCTGAAATTCTTAAAATTCTTTTGGGATATTTGGGAAAATAGATAATAGGGACTTCAATCTTATAATCAAAGAAAAGTTTGTCCTGAAGGGAATCAATGAAAAGAGGAGGTTTTGGTTCAATCTTGGAATCGCTTATCGGGAATGATGCCATACTTCCAACCATTTCATCTGGACAGGGTTTTTCAATACTAAGTTTTTGGCAGATGAAATCTCTCGCTTGAAGGCAGAGTTTTCTGTTTCTTTTCATTATTTCATAAAGTCCGCCTTCAATAAGGGTGTTGAAAAAATCAATTGCGCAGGGAATTGTGAGAAAAGGAGTGGGATCACCCGTCCCCGTCCAGAAGAATTCAAGAAAAAATTTTGATTTGTCTGTCCTCGGGGAATTTTCTCCGTGGCTTATTACAAGCGGTTTTGTGATTTTTTGAAAATCTTCTCTAACATATAAAAATGCAGAGCCCTTAGGAGTGCAAAGCCATTTGTGGCAGTTCGAGGTGTAGTAAGCGGGCTCAATTTCTTTCAGATTAAGAGGAATCTGACCTGTTGAGTGAGCGCCGTCAACGATTGTTTCCACTCCGAGTCTTTTCATCTCTTTCACAATAGTTTTTGCGTCAACAATTAAAGCGGTTGGGCTTGATATGTGGTCGATTAGAAGATATTTTGTTTTTTTGGTGACAGAGTTTATCAATTTTTCAAGAATTTCATCAAAAGATTTTACAGGAAAAGGAATTTCCACTTCTTTCACAACGGCATTCTTTTCTTTTGCGATATAGTTAAGGGCGTTTCGGCAGGCGTTGTATTCTTGATTTGTTACAATAATTTCGTCATTTTCTTTTAGAGGGATGCTTCTAAGAGCGGTGTTCACTCCTGTGGTTGCGTTTGGAACAAAAACTATGTCTTTTTGTGAAGATCCTATGAAGTTGCTCAAAGAGATTCTTGCGTTTTCATAATATTCTTCATAATCTCTTACAAAAAATTTCACAGGTTCTTTTTCAATCAAATTTCTCAATTCTGCTTGTTTTTCAAGAATCGGAATAGGCGTAGCACCGAAAGAACCATGGTTGAGAAAGGTAATGTTTTCATCAATCCGCCAATATTTTTTGAAATTGTTTTCCATAAAATCTCCTGAAATAAGCAATAGAAAGATTACCACTTTTTCAATTTTTGCTCAAAAAGTTTTTTTAACCCAAATTTGTCAATAGAATAGATTTTTCTAATGACTTTCCTTTGAGAGAATGGAAGATATTCAATCAGACAAGCGGCAGGCAGTTTGCCTTCGGCAACCTTAAACATAATCAAAAATCTTCTTACAAAATTTCATTTTGCAGAATCTTTTTTCTTATGTTTCTGTAAATGGCTTCGCCA
>JAAZNT010000390.1 GCA_012798145.1 Thermoanaerobaculaceae bacterium
ATGAGGATTTGTCAAGAGCCGTCAAATACGCTTTTTGCTCGCTTTATAAAGAAGGTCTTATTTACAAAGGCGAATATTTAATAAACTGGTGTGTTTCCTGCGGCACGGCTATTTCAGACCTTGAAGTTGATTATGTGGAAACATCAGGAAATCTCTATTACATAAGATATTTGGGCGAGGAGGGCTCTGAGGGAGTTGTTGTTGCAACCACAAGACCAGAAACCCTTCTTGGAGATACGGCTGTCGCTGTCAATCCTGAGGACGAAAGATTTAAGCAGTTAATTGGCAGCAATGTTATCCTTCCGATTTTTGGCAGAAAAATTCCTGTAATAGCAGATTATATGGTCGATAAAGCATTTGGGACAGGGGCTGTGAAAATAACTCCTGCGCACGATCCCAATGACTTTGAAGCGGGCAAAAGACACAACCTGCCACTTATAAAAGTTATGAATGAAAAAGGTTTTATGACTGAAGAAGCGGGACGATATAAAGGGCTTTCCCGATTTGAATGTAGGAAGCAAATTGTAAAAGACCTTGAGGCTGATGGGCTTTTAGTCAAGGTGGAGCCTTATAAGCATTCGGTTGGACACTGTCAAAGATGCAGAACAGTTCTTGAATCAATGGTTTCAAAACAATGGTTCCTGAAAATTGAATCTCTTGCAAAGCCAGCCATTGATGTGGTTGAAAATGGTGAAATTGAAATTATTCCAGAGCATTGGAAAAAAGTTTACCTCAACTGGATGAAAGAAATTCACGATTGGTGTATTTCCAGACAATTGTGGTGGGGACACAGAATACCCGCCTTTTTCTGTCCTTCCTGCGGAAAAAGCGCCGGGGAAAATGATCCGGAGAATAAACTTGTCTCTATTGAAGAAATGAGAGTATGCCCCTACTGCGGAGGAAAAGTAATTCAGGAAGAAGATGTTCTTGATACTTGGTTTTCATCGCAGCTCTGGCCCTTTTCAACGCTGGGATGGCCTGAGGAAACAGTGGATTTCAGGAAATACTACCCCACATCGGTTATGGAAACAGGTTATGACATCCTCTTTTTCTGGGTTGCAAGAATGATTATGGCAGGTCTGAAATTTACCGGCAAAATACCATTTAAAAAAGTTTTTCTGCACGGGCTTGTTAGAGACGCTCACGGTAAAAAGATGAGCAAAACAGCGGGCAATGTCCTCGACCCTCTTGATTTGATTGAGAAATATGGCGCCGACGCTGTAAGGTTTACTCTTTCAATACTTTGTGTTCCGGGAACGGATGTCAACCTTGACCCGAAAAGGATGGAAGGATACAAGGCTTTTGCTAATAAACTGTGGAATGCTTCAAGGTTTGTATTAATGCAAATAGAAAGCATGCCGTCAGAGCCGGATTTAGAAAAACTTTCACTTTGGGACAAATGGATTTTAAGAGAACTTGGATTTGCTTCCAAAAAGATAAATGAGGCACTTGAGAATTTCAGGTTCTATGAGGCTTCAGACATCATTTATCATTTTGTTTGGCACACTTATTGCGACTGGTATGTCGAAGTGGCAAAATCTTCTCTTGCGGGTGATTTTCCTGAAGAGAGAAAGAACGCTGTTAAATGGGTATTACTGAAAGTGTTAAATGATTCAATCAAACTCCTACATCCTTTTATGCCTTTTGTCACTGAAGAGCTCTGGCAGAAAATCAACGGAGAAGGGAAATCATTTTTGGCTGTAACCAAATATCCAGAAGGAGAGGAATTGTTTGATTCTTCAATAACATCGCAAACGGAAGAGCTATGCGAACTTGTTTCCGCCATAAGAAACATCAGGACAGAAAAGCAAATTCCGCCATCGAGAAGAATAGATGTATCTTTGAAGCCATTTTCTGAGAAATCTACATTATTAATTGAAGAGAATATAAATGAGATAAAAACTCTGGCGAAGATATCCTCTTTTTCTTTCGGAGAACATTCTAATAGCGAAACTGCATTAACATCTGTTGTAAAGCTTGGCAAAGTTTTTGTTCTAAACATTGAAACAAAAATTGACAAAAAGAAAGAAATAGAGAAACTTTCCAACGAATTGAAAAAAATCATCGCAGAAAAGGAAAGATTTGAAAACAAACTGAACAACCCCAATTTTATTGAGAGAGCTCCAAAAGAGGTCATTGAAAAGCACAAAGAAATTCTTTCTAACTTTGAGAAAAAAGAAAAGGAAATAAAAGAGGTTTTGGAAAAGCTTTCTACTTGACAAATAATTTTTTTGATTTTAAATTATTGATTGGAAGGAGTATTTGAGATGAGGAAAAGAGAAGCGGGAAAGATTGATTTCGGGTTGATACTTTTTATTGCTATCCTTGCTGCAATTATTTTCTTTCTTTTTAGATATGTTCCTCCAAGAGTGAATGCTATGCAATTTAAGGAAGAGATGAATAAATTCAATGTTGATCCTGATTACAAAACAAGAATACTAACTGAAGAGCAAGTTCAAAATATGCTTTATGAAAAAGCACAGGAATTGAAGCTCCCTATTGAGAAAAAACAAATTGTAGTTGGAAGAACGGGAGAAGATTATAAAATTGAAGTATCTTTTCAAATCCCAATTGATTTAAAAATTACAACAATTTATCAGAAATACGATTTCAAAGAGCCGAGAAATCTTTGATTTGGCTCTGAAACCCTCTGCTTTAATTGAGCTTCATCTTCATCTTGAGGGAAGCATCTATCCTTCGGATGCTATTTTCCTTTGTCAAAAGAACAAAATCCCTTTTAACAATAATATGTATCGCCACTCAAATTTTGAAATATTCTTAAAGCATTTCGGCGATGCAGTTTCTTTATTAAAGGACAAGGAAGATTTAGTTTTTATATTGCAAAATCATCTTAAAAGATTGAAAAGGTGGGGAGTTGTTTATGCGGAAATTAGAGTCTCTCCTTCTGTTTGGGAACGATTTGGTTTAAACGCAGAGGAAAGCGCAAAATATTTATTTTCCAGTAACTTAGATCCGATCATTAAGCACAATTTTATAGTTGAATCCGTAAGGCATTGGGACAAGGAATCTATAGAGAGAGATTTCAATATAGCAATTAAATACAAAAATAAAGTGAAAGCTTTTGGAATAGGGGGCAACGAGATTCTTGCTCCAATAGAAGATTTTAAGTTTCTTTTTGAAGAATGCTCGAAAAATGGAATTGTTTTCATTCCTCATTGCGGAGAAGTTTCTCCAGCAGATGAAGTTTTAAAAGCAATTGAATATGGGGCAAAAAAAATAGGGCATGGAATAAAGTCGTCTCAAAGTGAGATAGTTATGAATAAATTGAAAGAAAACGATGTTCATCTTGAGATTTGTCCCACAAGCAATTTGCTCACAGGAGCGGTTAAAAGAAACAGCCCACACCCCCTTAAAACATTCTATGACTATAAGGTAGAATTCTCCGTTTCAACCGATGATCCGGGGCTTTTTCTTACAACAATAAAAAAAGAACTTTTTTTTGCTGAAAAGATGCTTGAAAACCAAAGCGAAGCGCTATTAATAATTCAAAAAGACGCATTGAAAGCGTCTTTGTTGACCCCGAAAGAAAAAGAATTTATCTTAACAAAATATTATTTGTGAACGGAATTAGTTTGGCTCTATAATTTCAGCTCCGTTCAAATACTTTCTCAGAACTTCTGGAATGACAACGCTTCCATCTTTTCTCTGGTAGTTCTCCAAAATCGCAACAACTGTTCTGCCGACGGCAAGTCCAGAGCCATTGAGGGTGTGAACAAATCTTGTTTTCCCACCGACTTTGGGTTTGAATCTTATTTGGGCTCTTCTTGCCTGAAAATCCTCAAAATTAGAGCAGGAAGATATTTCCCTGTAAAGAGATTGAGAGGGAAGCCAAACTTCAAGGTCGTAAGTTTTTGCCGATGAGAAAGACATATCTCCTGTTGAGAGTGTGACTCTTCTGTATGGAAGATTTAAGTATTCAAGAATTCTTTCTGCATCTCTTGTCAGTTTTTCAAGTTCGTTGTAAGAATTATCGGGATGAGCAAATTTGACGAGTTCAACTTTATGAAATTGATGCTGCCTGATCATTCCTTTTGTATCTTTACCATAAGACCCTGCTTCGGATCTAAAGCATGGCGTAAAAGCACAATACGATATGGGCAAATCCTCTTCAGAGAGTATTTCGTCTCTATGAAGGTTTGTTACAGGAACTTCCGCTGTAGGTATTAGATAGAACTCGCCTCCGTCAACTTTGAAAAGATCCGCTTCAAATTTGGGAAGATTTCCGGTGCCATAAAGAGCCGCGGCTTTTACAAGATACGGGGGCAAAACCTCAATATATCCATTTTCTTTGGTGTGAACATCAATCATAAAATTAATGAGAGCCCTTTCGAGCGCCGCACCCATTTTTTTGCATACAACAAAACGCGCTCCGGAGATCTTTGCAGCTCTTTGGAAATCAAAGATCCCAAGTTGTTCACCCAATTCGTCATGGCTTTTTGGCTCAAAATCAAAAGATGGAATCTCACCCCATTTCTTTTCCTCCCTGTTGTAAGTCTCATCTTTGCCAACAGGAACATCTATATTGGGTGTATTTGGGATAATGAGAAGCAGATTTTTTAACTCTGCTTCTTTTTCTTGAGCCAAAACTTCAATTTCTTCAATTGAGTGCGAGATTTTTTCTATTTCAGCGAGCACTTCGGAAGCGTCCTTATTTTCCCTTTTTAACTTGCCTATTTCTTTGCTTAAAGCATTTTTTCTTGCTTTCAACTGCTCAACTTCGGTAGTTTTTGAGCGCCAATCTTCATCAAGTGCAAACGCTTTTTCAATTATCTCAGACGGAACATTCTTTCTTGAAAGAAGTTCAATCACTTCATCTTTGTTGTTTCTTATTCTTTGAATGTCTATCATTATTTTTTCCCGATAAGTTTAATGCCTTCCAAAATTGCCCTTCTGAAACTTTCCGGGTCGGCTTTGTGCTTTCCAGAGAGATCAAAAGCAGGTCCGTGATCAGGTGAAGTTCTTAAATAAGGAAGACCAAGCGTCAAATTGACAGCGTGTCCTTTGCTCAATAATTTTGCAGGAATCATTCCTTGATCATGATAAAGCGTGATAGCCACAACTCCCTTTTTATTTTCGTAAACAAAGAAACTGTCTGAAGCGAATGGCCCCTCTATGTCAAACCCCTTGCCTTTCAGTTCCTCGACTGCCGGGAGAATACATTCAATCTCTTCCCTGCCTGTCAGTCCGCCTTCTCCTGCGTGAGGGTTTAACCCCATTATTCTATATTTGGGTTTGATTTTAAGTTGCTTCAAGATTTTTTCGTTAAGTCCTAAAATCCACTCAACCAAAAGGTCTTTGCTAAGCTTGGAAGGGACATCTTTAAGAGAAATATGGCGTGTAAAAAGAGCCACCATAGATTTTCCAGTGAGGAAAACCATATATGTCGATGTATTGTATCGGTTTGCAAAATATTCTGTATGCCCCTGAAATGGAACACCGCACCTTCTTATAGCTTCTTTGGAAACTGGTCCTGTTACGAGAAGGTCATATTCGCCGCTATCCATTCTTCTTACCGCTTCTTCAATGGCAAGAAGGGCTATTCGTCCATTGTCGGGATGGGGCCTTTTGTGGAAAGCAAGCTCTTCAAGATCAACATCAATAACCTTGACTGATGAGGGCAATTTTCCTATTGCTCTTTTTGGTCCAATGACAGTGTAGTCGCCTTTTGAAAGAACCTCTTTTTCTGTAAGAATTATTTGAAGAATTTCTGGACCTATTCCTCCGGGATCTCCAACAGTTACAATAATTTTTGGCGATTTCATCCTTGTCGCTCCTTTGTAATATACTTTATTGAATGCTTGAAAATAAGATAATTTTGTTCATTGTAGGTGTGAACTTTAATGCAGTTCTTGTCATACCACTCTATCCAGCCGTGAATCTCTTCGCCGTCAAGAAGAACAACTACAAGCTGAGTTTTTCCGGTCATTTGCTTTGAGTAGTAAAAATTCTCTGCATTGG
Source organism: Thermoanaerobaculaceae bacterium (assembly GCA_012798145.1). Lineage (GTDB taxonomy): Bacteria > Acidobacteriota > UBA4820 > UBA4820 > UBA4820 > UBA4820. Next base: position 5,980 of record JAAZNT010000390.1, read on the forward strand.
TCTGTTCTGGTGGAATCTGTTTGTGGCGGGGTCCTGTCGAGCCGCCGTGCTGAGATGGCTGGCGTGGATTTAATGGTGTGGTTTCTCTTGACGATTCTCCGTCTCTGACAACTTTCTCCTGTGGATGTTCTTTCTGCCTGCGGTACTGGTTTAAATTTGGTCTGAACAATTTTCTTTCACTCATCTTTTACTCCTTTGGAGAAAGGTTCTCCGCTTTCATTTTCTTCCGTTTGTGCGGCGCCCTTTTCCGCTTCAACTTCATATCTTAGACAGCACATAAGTCTTCCACAGACTCCCGATATTTTAGTGGGATTCAATGTTAAACCTTGATCTTTAGCCATTTTTACCGTTACCGGGGCGAATTCATTTAAATGGGAGGAACAGCATAATTCAATTCCGCAGTGCCCGATTCCTCCGCAAATTTTAGTTTCGTCTCTTACTCCTATTTGTCTCATTTCAATTCTGATTTTAAATGTTCTTGCGAGTATTTTAACAAGCTCTCTAAAATCTACCCTGCTTTCCGCAGTGTAATAAAAAATCATTTTTGACGAGTCAAAATAGTGGTGAACTTTTACAAGTCTCATAGACAAGCCGAGGTCTTTTGCCGTCCTTTTGCAAAACTTGAACGCTTCTTCCTCTATGGCTCTCTGTTCTTTTCTTTTGGTTAAGTCTTCTTCTGACGCTTCTCTTAATACTTCCCCTTTTCTTGAATTTAGAAAAGGTTCAAGACAGTCGCACCTTCCACTGACTTCTCCCAACTGTTCCATTGAATCAATGTTGATTATTACATTTGCTCCTTTTGGATAAGCAACAGAGGAGGTGGCATAAACTGCTCTGCTTTGGCTTTCAAGTTGAATTTTCAATAAACTCATTTAATTTCAGCCTTTTTCAAAAAATGACTCTTTTTAAAAGAGTCGCATACGGGTATAAATTTACGCAAAGATTTGTTATTTGTCAAGTTTTTCTTTTTCATCTTTATTTTCTTTCCGGTGATGAGCAACCTACTTGCTCTCTTCTCCTTCAATGAAAGTAAGATATACTTGCCTCTTCCTTGGACCGTCAAGTTCAAGAAGGAGAACTCCCTGCCATCTTCCCAGAAGAAGATGTCCATTGGACACTGGAATTGTTATTGAAACACCGCACAAAACAGACTTGATATGGGCGTCGGCGTTATTTTCGCTATGTCTATAAGCGAAGTTCTGAGGAACGAGTCGTTCAAGCGTATTAAGAATATCATCCTTGACTGACGGGTCGTAATTTTCCTGAATAGTTAATCCTGCTGTGGTGTGAGGACAATAAACATTTATTATTCCGCTTTTACCCCAAATTCTTGCCTGTTCTGTCAGTTCTTTTGTTATATCTATCACCTGAGTTCTTTTGGTTGTGTCAAAAGAGACCATCTTCATTACTTTACTCCTTAGCGACTCTTCTTAAATGCATAGTTTTTTCAAAAACTTTTGCTTCAATAAAAAGATTTACAAGATCCGTGTCAAGTTGCCCCGATTTTGCCTCCATTTTAAGGATTTCAAGTGTTTTTTCAATGGGGACCGCCCTTTTATAAGGTCTATCTGAAGCAGATAAGGCGTCAAAGATATCTGAAACAGCCATCATCATTGAAGGAAGGGGAATTGTCCCATTAACAATTTTTCTTGGGTAACCGCTCCCATTAAGTTTTTCGTGATGAGCGTAAGCGATTTCGGGAACTAACTTCAATTCTTCAGTCCAAGGAATCTTCTTGAGAAATTCGTATGTGTGGGTTACATGGGATTCAATTTCAAGCCGTTCTTCTTCAGTCAGAGTTCCTTTTGGAATAGAGAGAACTCTTATTTCTTCCGGGAGAAGAATCTCTTTCTCGTCCCCTTTTGAAGAAAGATATTTTATTCCAATCAAATCTTGAAGAAATCTAAAATCCCCTTCAGGAAGGATTGTCGGCTCATTGCATCTTTTTACACTCTCCTCAATTTCAGCCATCAACTGTTTGTATTCATCAATTTCTTTTCTTATCCTTTCTATTTCCTCTGAGTTGCTTTCGCCTTTTTCGAGAAGGGAAACTATCCGACGCAAAGACTCCCGTTCCTTTGAAAGCGTGGCAATTTCAATTCTTGCCATTATTGATTCAAACTGATGGGAATAAAGTTTTTTTTCTTTTACAAGAACATTTTCTCTTACTCCAATTTTCCCGAAATCGTGCAAAATTGAAGCATATCGGATCTGGCGAAGATCTTTTTCATTGAAATAAAAATCTTTAAACCTGCCTGTTTGGCACATATTGACTGCCTCTGCGAGTGAGAGAGTTAATATAGAAACTCGCAGTGAATGCCCCGATGTGGTTGGGTCTCTTTGTTCCACCGCGGTTACTGACGCTTCTACCATCCCTTCAAAAAGTCTTTCTATACTCTTAAAGAGTTGATTATTTTCAATGGCGACGGCAGCCATGCTTGAAAAACTTCTCATTAGTTGGACTATATTTTCGCTATAATCAATAACGAGAGTGTCAAGGTTTTCTTTGCAATCTATCTTCTTTTCAAAATCTTTTTTTCTGTTTATAAGTTGTAGAACCCCGATAATTTCCCCGCGGGAATTTTTCATTGGAAGAACAAGCATAGATTTCGCCCTGTAACCGCTTTCTTTGTCGTAATTCTTGTTGTGGGTGTAAGGCGCTTCCTTAGGAATTTTATAAGCGTCTTTTATTAAAAGGATTTCTCCTGTTACAGCGACAAAGCCCGCTATACTTTTCTGGCTAAAAGGAATAACTTTTTCTTCAAACTTTATTGAAACTGAGTCGTTTTGAGCAAGAACGAATCGCAAATGTTTTTTTGAAGGGTCGTCACCTTCTTTTTCAATAAGATACAATGACCCTGCGTCAGATTGAGAGAGGAATCTCGCCTTTTCAAGTATCAGCGAAAGAAGTCTTTGATGGTTTCTTTCGGTTGTAAGGGCGATTGTAACTTCTTCAAGTGCCTTAATTATTCCTTTCTCTCCAATATCTTTTGGGGAATCAGAGAGATGTTTTCTTTTTGTCAACTCTTTTTTTATTGTTTCCAAAATTATTTTTGATTCGTAATCTTTTATTGAAACAAACCCTTCTATTTTTTTATCGGATTTAATTATTGGAATAATTTCTGGATTAGGATTCGGCTCTTTTTTTTCAAAAAGAGCAAAATTTACTATTTCGGGAACTGCGGAAATTGTCTCAACTGAAAAATATGGCGCAAGCAACAGCCCGGGATGAGAGCAAAGGGAGTTAATAAATTCTTCTTTTCCCCATTTTGCGGGATAATGTATCGCTGTCAATAAAACTTCTTTGTTATCCATCTTCTACCAAAAAAGGGGGCTTTTTTAAAAGCCCCCTTTTCAGAAAAAATTAAACGATTCTACTTTGTCTCTTTCTTTGGTTCTTCATTCACAGGAGCCAAAGACTCCGAAGCAGGAGCCGGCACGAATTTCCCGTTTTCAACTTTCCAAACAGCCCAAGAGGATTCTTCCGGATCTCCCTTTTTGTCAAATTTTAAAGTTCCTATGGGGGTTTCAAATGTTTGTGAATGAATAACTTGGGAGACTACGACCGGGTCTTTGCTTTGTCCTTTTTCCATCGCTTTGAAAGCAACTTGAGCCGCGCTGTAAGCAAATATGGAGTAGGGCTTTGGATCGGTTCCAAATTTTGCCTTGTAATTTTTTGCGAAAGTTTTTCCTTCCGCAGTTCCTTCTGGATTTGGAGTAAAGGTTACCAAAGAGCCTTCTGCTGTCGAAGCCCCTGCTTTTTCAATGAATAGAGGATTAAAACAGCCGTCTCCGGAGAAAAATGTGGCTTGAACGCCTTCCTTCCTTAAGGCTTTCAGCAGTTCTGCTCCCTGAAGAAAAAGACCGCCAAAATAGACAAGCGTTGGGTCTTTTTCTTTCACTTCCTTTGCAATAGATGAGAAATCCATCATTGAGCGGTCAAAGTGCTTGAAAAGAACCGATTCTTTTTTAGAAAGAGCGGAAAATTCAGCCAAGAATCTCTCGGAAAGCCCTTTGCCGTAAGGGCTTTCATCATACAAAAGAGCGACCTTTGCTTCTGGCCAAGCCTTGTAAACATATTGGGCAGCTGTCTCGCCTTGATCATCGTCTCTTCCGCAAACCCTGAAAATCGTTTGATAAATACCGTCTGTGACGGCAGGGTTTGTAGAAGAAGGAGTGATCATAAGAATTCTGTTTTCAACATACTTGTCTCTTGCGGCAAGTGTGCAGGCGGATGTGTAATGCCCAATGACCACAGAAACTTTCTGCCTGCTCAATTCGTTTGCAATTTGGACGGCTATTTCAGGATTTTCCTTGTCATCTTTGGGAATGATTTCTATTGGCTTGCCGAAAAGACCACCTTTTGCGTTCCACTCTTCTACACACAAATTAACAGCATTCAAAATGCTTTCCCCTTCTGCTTGGTCGTCTCCGCTCAACGGAGCGACAACGGCGACCGTGACCGTTTTAGAGCCAAAACAGCCAACCAAAAAGAAAAGAGCAGCCACAATGAAGCAAATCAATCCGAAAATAACAATCTTTCTGACCATTTTATCCTCCCTTCACTCTTCCCCAAAAACTACTTTGAAGGCGCCGCTGAAGGTTTGTAGTCAGACTTTTTGATGACATAGGCTTTCTTTATAGAGACTGGATTTTTAGGCCTGCTGCCTTCAGGGTCGCTCTGACTCTTTGGACCTGCTGGGGCGCTGACAATTTTGTCCACTACATCCATTCCTTCAATTACTTTACCAAAAGCTGTGTATTTTCCATCAAGAAAACCAGCGTCTGCAACGCAAATGAAAAATTGGCTTGAAGCGGAATTGGGGTCCATTGCTCTTGCCATTGACAAAATTCCTCTTGCGTGGTGGGTGTCATTGAATTCTGCTTTAAGGGTAATTTCTGCTCCGTCGGGACCATAATTACCGCCGGTTCCCCAAGAAGAAGGATCTCCGCCTTTAGTGTTGGGATCGCCTCCTTGAATCATAAAGCCCGGAACAACCCTGTGAAATTTTGTGCCATTGTAAAATCCGCTTTTTGAAAGTTCAATAAAATTCTTGACATGGTTGGGCGCCTTGTCGGGAAAAAATTCAAAAACTATTTTGCCATAATCCGTTTCAAAAACAACAAGAGAATCCTTTAAAGAATCTTTTTCTGATGTCACGCTTTTCTCCGTTTTAGTTTGAGTCGCTCCCTTAGTCGCGGAACTTTTTTGCTGAGCGAAAGCAAAAATTCCGATCAAAACCGCTGTCAGAACAATAAATACTTTCTTCATAATTAACACCTCCAAAAATTTACAAAAGCAATTATACCAAAATTTACATCCAAAAAAAATCTTTTCCTTTCAAGTGTAAACAAAAAAAGGTAAAATATATTTTTGGAGATGGCTTGATAGAATTAACCAAAGACCAAAGAATTGAATTTAGAAACAAATTTGAAATTCCTTCTGAAGGAAGTTGTGTTTTATATATTATGCAAAGATGCCAAAGACCTTTTGACAATCCTGCGCTTAATGTCGCTGTGAAAATTGCAAATGAGTTTTCTCTTCCGGTTAAAGTTGTTTCTTTCGTTTTTAAATATCCAAGAGCAAATTTGAGGCATTATAAGTTTTTTCTTGACGGGCTTATAGATGTCGCACAAGGACTGTTGCATAGAGGCATTTTTTTTCATCTTAAAATTGCGGAAGATTTTTCGCCAATTACAAAGGAAATACTTTCATTTAGCCCCAAAGCGGTTGTTATGGACGAAAATCCTTTGAAAGAGATGGAAAAATTAAGGAAAAGGCTTTCCAAAGAACTTCCAGTCCCATTTTTGACAGTTGACAGCGATGTGGTAGTTCCTTCAAAACTTTTGGAAAAGGAAATTTATAATGCAAGAAGTCTAAAAATAAAATATAAAAAGATTCTTTCACAATTTCTCAAAAGGGAGGAAGATCTAAAGCCAAAAATAATCGCAAATTATAAAGAGCCGCCGATTTTCACTCTTGACGAGGTTAGAAGCGCTCTAAAGTTGGATTATTCAATTAAACCAACTGAAAAAAGAGGGGGTTATTTTGAAGGACAGAGGGTTCTGAAAAGTTTCGTTGATAATCGTCTCAAAGGGTATGAAAAAAGAAGAAGCGATCCAAATGAAGATG